>CANHKJ010000206.1 GCA_947460915.1 Verrucomicrobiia bacterium | reverse complement strand
TGGGTGGAGGCGATGTCTTTGCGTTCGATCCTTTTGTCGCCAGCACCCATTTGGCGTACGACGACGGCGTCTTTGTCTTCGCTCACAAAAAAGGCATCGAGCAAGGATCCATCTTTCAGGGAGACGCGGAAGATGCGATAGCCTGGTTCAATGGCGGCATTGGGAGTGAGAATGTTGCGCACAATCGCCTCAGGTCCCATCGCTCCGACGCTGCTCAAATTCGGCCCCATGTTACCACCAGTGTTACCAAATTGGTGGCAAGCAGCGCACAGAGCGGCGAGATTTTTTCCATCGGCGGCATTGCCTCCTGCTTTGGCGAGGGCGAGAAATTGTTGGTATTTTTGATCAAAGGCAGCGGCTTGTTCTAGGCTCATTACTGGCGGCAAATCTGTGCTGCGCGGCAGTGTGAATGCTTTTGGCAATGCCCCCCATCCTTTGTCGCCGCTGCCGTTGTAGAGCAATGCGGGATCATTGGTCGGCAAAGAGCGATCAAAGTTGGCGCGAATTTCTTCACTGCTGCGCTCGCGCTTCCAGATCCTGTATTCAGCAAATTGCCCATCGGTGCCGGCCCCGGGCGTGCTCCAACCAATGCGGAAATTTTCGATGCGGTGCGGTGCTGCCATGTCACTGGCGCAATCGAGCTCGCCGTTGATGTAGATTTTGAATTTACCTTGAGCATCGCGCGTGGCGGCCACGTGGGTCCACAGTTCAGGGGCGATTTTTTTCTTCGCAATTAAGGCATCGTTGCCATGAGAACCAACATAGACACGGAAGAGTTCGCCTGCAAAGTTGAGGTCGAGTTGATCGGGTGCTCCACCGATGCTATCGCGATTGTCGATGCCAGCTCTCAGCTTCACCCAAGTCTCAATGGTAAAGGCTCCCTCTAACGAAATAGTGGTCGCGATGAATTCATCGCTGCCGTTCAAGTTCAGTATGGCGCGGTATTTGTCGCCCAGTTTGGTCAACAACTCGCCGAGCTGTGGATCGTTGCCGAGCACGGTTTGTAGGCGATTGATCGCCATGGTGCTGAGCTCGGTGTGGCTGATACTTTTCTCCGCGAGGCAAGCTTGCACGAGTGCTTTGGCGCCTTCTTTGTGGGTGCAGAGAGCTTCGATGATCTGTGCTTTCAAATGGCTAGGGATTTGTGGCAAGGCTTTCAGTGCCAGATCTCCAGCACCAACTTGTCGAGAGGAAGCGATGGCGCGTAGTGCTGCGAGTTTGATTGTTTCTTCTTTTTTCTCTAACAATGGAGCAAGCGTAGCTGGAATAGCATTTTGCTGGCTAGCGATGGCATCGAGTGCGGCTAACGCAGTCGCTTGATCCGCAGAGCCAGTGGCGATCTCGTGGAGACGCTGTGAGCTATCGGTGAGGGAGAAAGCTGCACTGAGCTCGATCCCACGGCGCAGGTCGGTGGCATTTCCTTGAAAAAGTTTGGTGATGGTGTCGCCTAACAATTTTTCTATGCTAGCAGGAGGAATGCGGCTCTTGTTCTTTAATAAAGCATCGATGATGGTTTGGCTGGTGGCGGTGTTTTCGATGCCAGCGCGCAGCGATTCTTGGATGGCAGGTTGGTCGATGGCTTGCACCAAACGCAGCACTTCCTCATCGTTGGGTGGTCGCTTGAGTTGGCCAAGTTGTGGCGCAATGGTAGCAGCGCCTTGTTCTGCGGGCAGGGCTAGAGCGGCGAGCAATTGACTCTCGACGCCAAGTTTTTTTGCTTCGTCCGTCGTCAGAAAGCTAGCTAGCTCAGCGGGATAACGTTCGCAGAAAAGTCGCACAAGGTAGCGTTCAAATTCACGATCATAAGCCTCGCGCACGCGTATGGGTTTGCCATTGTGCGTGCTGGGCGCCACAGGCTCTGCGAGCGATGAAGCATCGAAATCTAACAATCCCGCAAATATAGGATTTTTGTTTGGGAGTTTTCCTAGCAGATAACCGAGGCTATTGAGCGCCTCGCGGCGCACGTTTTTCACGGCATCATGACGAAGGGTGAGCAAAGCGGGGCTGAGTATATCGAGATTGGCCATCGCACGAGCGGCCTCGCGCCGAATGTCAGCGGAGGGGTTTTTGGTGAGAGGCGCCAGCGTTTCAGCGGTAGGTTGATGAGCCCAGAGGTGAGCAACAGAATCGATGGTGGATGCTGCAATTTTCCGATCGCTGAGAGTCTGTGCCGCCATGTGAACTTGTGCCAGGGCAGGGGACTTGAGTTTTTCTGTTAGCTCTTTGTCGCTCAGCTTGGTGAAGTCCGGCACGGTAAAAGTTTTTTGCTCACTGTGCTTAATGCGCCAGATGCGACCGCGCAGTTTATCACGATCGGGATGCGCGCGAGGCACTTCGTTGTGACTGATGATTTTATTATACCAATCGACGATGTAAACACAGCCGTCAGGGCCGAGTGTCATGGCTACGGGGCGGAACCATGGGTCATCACAGGTGACAAAATCGGCCAATCGGCTGAACTGCCAATCTGTGAGATAATGATCGGGTGATGGTTGATCGCGACGTATCTCCGTGGCATTGATGCGACTAGTGATGGGGTTCGCGATAAGCATGATATTGTTATAGGATTCAGGGAACGCGCCATTGGCATCAGTGAGACAAAGTCCGCTTAAGCCCGTTCCGCCAAAGCGCTCTTTCACAAAAGTTCCCGGAAACTCGGGTGCGTAACTTTTCCATTGTGCATTAGAACAACCTGGGTAATTGCCGTAATCATGGAATGGCATTACGCCATAACCGAAGTCGTTTGCTTCTTGGATGAAGGATTCACCATTGCGATCAATCACCAATCCCCAGATGTTGCAGGGGCCGTTCGAGGTGATTTCAAATTCGCTACCGTCAGGACGGAATTTGCACATGCGCGTTTGATCAAACTTGATCGCCTTGTCAGCAGCATCGCTGGGGCGTTTGACATTGCTGTAGTTGAATGCACCCTGTGCCATCCAAATCCAACCACCGGGAGCGCGCGTGAATTGATGCGGGAAAAGGTGCGAATCTTGGACGCCGAATCCTTCCAGAACCACTTCGCGTTTGTCAGCGATATTGTCGTTGTTGTTATCGGTGAGCAATACGATGTCGCGACCGTGTTGGGCGTAGCATGAGGAGCCATCGCCCCATGGTAGAATACCTAACGGAATTGCGAGACCATCGGCGAAGTGGTGATCTGGCTTGAGTCCACCTGCTGGCAGCGCTTTTTCAAAAACGTTTTCGCGATTGTAGATGAGAATCTGATCTTTCGCTTTGCTTGCATACAGGGCATCGGCGATGGCTGCATTTTCGTTCGCATCGACGGGGTATTCGAGCGCTGTTTGTGTCCACATGCGTCCGCGTTGATCGAAATAGACCGAGATGAATTTGCCGACACGTTTTTCTGGATCTTCGGCCGCTACGAGTTCGATCTCAAAGCCTGGAGGCAAATGAAAGGCGGCTTTTTGTTCCTCGGGCGTTTTGGCTTTGGCGTGTTCGATCGCTTCCATTTTTGGATCTGCGGCACCTTGATAGACCACAGTGGCAGGCAGTTCCTTGATTATCAGATCTTTGAATTGTACGAACAATTTTCCACCGCCATGGGTTTGCAGCCCGATCATGCCATCGATGGGAATGCTCGGATCGGCCTCGGTGTAATCGAGCGCGGGCACACCATTGATCCACGTACGAATGCGGCGACCTTCGCACACAATGCGGTAGTCATTCCAGTCCCAATCGTTCGCTTTGAGTGACGCAGGATTGATGGGCTCGCCGATGACTTTGTTGCGCCGAGATTCATCATAAAGCTTACCCCACCAGTCCTTGCCAGCATCGACTTGGTAGCCGCACATTTCCGAATTGTTAGGCACACGCGTGCTGCGGATTTGCACGCCCGAATTCATGAATCCTTCACCTTGCGTGAGTTTGATTTTTAACGTTAGCTCAAAATTCTGATAGACTTTTGTCGTCGATAAAAATGTGTTGTAAGGAACTGTTTCCGTAAGCGATCCTCCGACGATCATCCCATCATCGACTCGCCACCATTTTTCCTCGCCCTTGCGAATGTCCCAACCGTCGAGGTTTTTGCCATTGAAGAGTGAGGTTTGCGCGCTGATGGATAGTACGGTAAAAAAGAGTAGAAAAAAAGTTTTCATGATGGGAGAGAGAAAATGTTAGGAAACGAAATCAAAAACGACGAGGCGTTCGAGGCGAGGTGCCACAATTTGGCGAACGCGTTCGTGCTCGGGGTGGGGGAGATATTCATCACGACTCTGCGCATTGTCGAAGCTCATGAGAAAGCCATGCGTGTAGCCATCGTTGAGTCCTTCGCTGCTTTCGTAGGGGCCGTGCTCCATGCTGAGCAAGCCGGGAATTTGTCCGACCATGCCGACCATTTCACGGAAGCATTCGTCGATTTGTTCTTGTGTGATTTCCGGTTTAAACTGGAATACGCCGTAGTGTCTGACCATAATGTTGTTAGAGTTTGTGGTGTTGTTTGTTGATGTTTTCAAGAAGTTGTAAAGCGACTGCTTGGGCGAAGTTTTTGCTATTGATGGTTTCGGGTAGCGAAATGACGGGGACTTTTGCGTGATGCTTCAGAGCTGCGAAGAGCGCTTCGTCGGCTGCAGGGTCATGGAATGGTTGGCCTTCGGCGGCGATGATGCTGATCGCTTTTGCGGGGATCATGATCGTTACGGGAGCGGAATAGCTGTTAGTTTTTTCAGCGATGATTTTTCCGAGTTCTGCACATTCTTCGGCATTGGTTCGCATGAGGGTGACTTGCGGATTGTGAATGTAAAAATTTCGGCCAGCAAAGGCTGCGGGCACGGTTTCTTTGGCCCCGAAGTTGACCATGTCGAGACAACCTGGCGCAATCACGGCGGGGATACCGGCTTTGGCTGCGGCATCGAGTCGTGTCGGTCCCGCTCCGAGTGTGCCGCCGACGAGTTCATCGGCCCATTCCGTCGTAGTGACATCGAGCACACCGCTTACCATGCCGCTGGCAATGAGGTCTTCCATGGCTTTGCCACCTGATCCAGTGGCATGAAAAACTAACACCTCGTAACCCGCAGATTCTAGCACTTGCACGGCGATGTTGATGCACTCAGTGGTATTGCCAAACATGCTGGCGGCAATGATCGGCTTGCTGTTTTCGGTCGTAATTTCGGTTTCGACCATCGCGCAAATTGCAGCAGCAGCGCGAGTAAAGACCATGCGGGAGATGCGATTCAATCCTGCAACATCGACTATGGCAGGCATCATGGCAATGTCCTTGGTCCCGAGATAATGCGCAGTATTACCGCTCGCGAGAGTGGATACCATCAGCTTGGGAAAGCCCAAGGGAAGGGCGCGCATGCCTGCTGTGGCTAGTGCTGTTCCGCCACCACCACCTAACGAAATCACGCCGTGAATTTTTCCTTCGCTGGCGAGATTTTCTAACAAAATGGGAATCGCATGGGACATCGCGACCACGCATTCGCCACGATCATGCCGATCCAACAAGGGCTGAAGATCAAGACCTGCAGCCGCAGCTACTTCATAACGAGAAATATCGGGCGTGATCACTGGGTCTTCTCCTGTGCCGAGATCGATCAGCAAGGGAATATGACCGCGTTGACGAATCAGGTCGGCCACGAAAGCGTGCTCGTGACCTTTCGAATCGAGGGTTCC
>CANHKJ010000205.1 GCA_947460915.1 Verrucomicrobiia bacterium | reverse complement strand
GCGTTAGAAAAATTCTATCCACCATCTCCATCATCATCGCCCACGAAATAAATTTCTGTTAGAAAAATATTTTTCTCAATTCCTAGAATTCTAGTACTTTCATGTTGACATGATCGAGCACATTGAATAAGTGTGTCTCATTGCTGACACGCAATTTGATTATGCAAATGGTTCTGCGCATGATAAATCAATCACTCTGCAAGTTTTTTGTTAGAAAAAACACTGCGGATGCGACGCCGCGTCATTCGATTTTTTTCATGCTGGATGACTGCCCTCGTGTTGAGAGTAATTGTATCGAATCCCGTGCATGGCTTCTTGCTTCTCATTTTGATGCGACGTTTATCACTTTGCGTCAAATGTTTGTTCCTTTCATGTCATGCATCACTTTCGGTGTTGCTACTCTAGCATGGCAAAGATTTTCCCTGTCAATTGGTTGTCAGATGGAAAAACCAACAACATAAACCACAACACAATACACATATGGCCGCAAAGAAAGCCGCAAAAAAAGCCGCAGTGAAAAAAGCTGCACCTGCCAAAACAGCTGCACCAGCTAAGAAAGCTGCACCAGCTAAGAAAGCTGCACCAGCTAAGAAGGCTGCACCAGCTAAGAAGGCTGCACCAGCTAAGAAAGCTGCACCAGCTAAGAAAGCTGCTCCAGCTAAAAAAGCTGCACCAGCTAAGAAAGCTGCACCAGCTAAGAAGGCTGCACCAGCTAAGAAGGCTGCACCAGCTAAGAAGGCTGCTCCAGCCAAAAAAGCTGCTAAGAAAAAGCCTTAACACATGTGGTGAATCTCTCCTGCTGCTTGGTCGCGTCATCGGTGAATGCCGATCACGGATCTCAGCAGGGGAATGCCACTTCATAAGCGAGAGTCGCTCGCGGATGTTTTCTTTCCGAAGGCATGCGCTGACAGGCGTCTCTCGCTTTTTTATTTCAAGGAAGTGCTGAGAGATTGCGATCCAAGATGGGCCGCAGACGTTCCATGATTTGATCGGCACATAATCCTGCCTCTCGCATGCTGCGCAGCGATAAAGCATCGTACCTTTTGGCGAGACGTTTTCCTTGGTCATCGCAAACTAACTCGTGATGTAGATAAAGGGGTTGAGGTAGTCCAAGTAAATGTTGCAACAGCACGTGCACGTGGGTGGACGATAAAAGATCATCGCCACGGGTGACATGCGTGATGTTTTGCGCTGCGTCATCGATCACGACGGCGAGGTGATAAGCGATGCCGATGTCTTTGCGCGCGAGTACGACATCACCAAGCATGTTAGCATCGATACGGATTTCTCCATGGCGCAGATCGAGAAACGAGGCATCGCCTAGCAACTTGGAGGCCTTGTGAACATCGAGCCGCCATGCATAGCCGGGACGTTCGCACATTTTTGCTTCACGCTCGTTACGACTTAGCGCGCGACAAATGCCTGGATAGAGCGCAGCCTCTGCGTCATCTCCTTGTTGTGGTGCTGTGGTCATCGCTTGAAGCTCCTTGCGCGTGCAAAAACATGGATAGACGAGATCCATTTCTTGTAGATGAGCAAGAGCCTGGTGATAAACGGGCATGCGTTCGAGTTGTCGCACAGGAGTGCCTTGCCAATCGATGCCTAACCAATGCAGGTCCTCTTCGATTGCGTCGTAGTATTCTTCACGCACGCGGCTGGCATCAATGTCTTCCATGCGTAGCAGCATGTGTCCACCCAGCGTGCGTGCGGTCTCGTAGGCGACTGTTGCTGCCAAGGCGTGGCCTAGGTGCAAATGACCTGTGGGACTCGGTGCGAAGCGAGTGATCATGGGGTGAGATTCTAACGAAGAAGCTTCTGAGCTGCCCCATGAAAGGCGGCGGAGGCTTTGCTAGTGGCGGGAGAAAGCAGGGCCACGGGTGAGCCGCTGTCGCCGCCTTGGCTGATCGGCACTTGGATGGGGATTTGTGCGAGCAAGGGAACGCGAAGGCGCTCGGCTTCGCGCACACCGCCATTTTCGCCGAAGAGGTAGTATTTTTTTCCCGCATCACACTCGAACCACGACATGTTTTCGATGAGACCAAGGATTGGCACGTTGACCTTGGCAAACATGCTGACGGCTTTGCGGGCATCGATCAGTGCGACTTCTTGTGGCGTGGTAACGATCACCGCGCCGTGCAGGGATACCGTTTGCACGATGGTGAGTTGAATGTCTCCGGTGCCAGGAGGGAGATCGAGGATCAGATAATCGAGCTCACCCCACGCGACTTGGCGTAAAAATTGTTGGGTGTACCGCGTGGCAAGTGGACCACGAACGATGACGGGCGAGCGCTCTTCTAACAAAAGCCCCATCGACATGATACGAATGCCGTGGGTCTCGATGGGAATGATTTCATCTTTCTCATTCGCCATCGGTTTTTCGTGGCAACCAAACATCATCGCGATGGATGGTCCGTAGAGATCGCAATCACAGAGGCCGACTTTTGCGCCCGTCGCAGCAAGTGCAAGGGCAAGATTGGAAGCGACGGTGGACTTGCCGACGCCGCCTTTGCCGGAAGCTACGGCGATGACTTTCTTGATGCCTGGGATGGATGAGCTGCCTGCTTGGGCACCCGGAGTTTGCGTGCTGGGATCTTTGACATCGATCTCCACCTTGACCTGGATGAAGCCGGGGAGTTGATCGAGGACCTCGTGACAGCTTTTGAATATTTGCTGTGGGATCTCTGCCTCGCGCGTCTGGATCTCGATGCGGACATGGAGAACCTTGTTCTCGATGGAGATGTCCTTGACGAGGCCGAAGGAAACAATGTCGCGGGAAAAGCCGGGGTAACGAACCGTGCGCAAGGCATCGCGAATGAGGTCAACTGTCATAAATTCTGGTGCTGCGCCAATTAAGCCGCGATTGCCTTGTGTGGCAACGGGAAATTTTTCCTGATAGGTATGAAGGAAATATTTATGGTTTCTCCACAGCCTTCACCTCAGGTTTTTTACCGCCCTTTGGCACGTAGATGAGGGTGACACCGTTGATGCAATAGCGTTGATCTTTGGGCGTATTAAAGCCCTCACCGGAGAACAAGTGACCGAGGTGGCCTTTGCATTTGGTGCATACGACCTCGGTGCGGATCATGCCATGGCTGACGTCTTGCTTGAGAGTGACATTTTTATTGTTGCTGGCATCATAGAATGATGGCCAACCGCAGTGGGAATCAAATTTGTGATCGGAGGAAAACAATTCAGCGCCACAACCGGCGCAGTAGTAAGTGCCTTCTTTTTGCTCCTTGAATTGCTTGTAGGTGGGTGAATTCGCTGGCTCGGTTCCAGCTTGGCGCAGCACGCGGTATTGCTCGGGAGTGAGAATTTTTTTCCACTCTTCTTCGGTCTTGGTGACCTCGGCCTTCGGAGCTTCGGGTGCTTGTTCTTGTGTTTTCATGATTTCTTTTTTGCCTTGTTCTTGGGCGATGCCAGTGGCAACCAAAAGACCAATGGCTATGAGGATGGTGCTGAGCAAGGTAACTTTCATAAATGCAATATGGTGGTAAAATGGAGGAAATCAAATGAGACGTTCAAGAATTTTGCCAAGATCGGCGATTTTTTGCGTCGGCCACAGTGGGCGAGGCGTCATGATCGCGCCATCGAGCGCGCGATGCTCGGGCCAATCGGGTGTTAGAGGAATGGAAGGAACGGCACTGGCAATGATGCTTTTTGCAGCACTGACGTTGGCGTGGAGGTGACCCATGACTGCTTCGGCACTGACGGGCTCTTCTTCTTTTTTCCAGCAATCATAATCGGTGATCATAGCCAAGGTGGAGAGGGCGATTTCTGCTTCGCGCGCGAGTTTGGCTTCGGGCAGATTGGTCATGCCGATGACATCGAAGCCGAGTTGTCGATTTGCTTCACTTTCAGCGCGAGTGGAAAAGGCTGGCCCATCCATGTTGACATAGGTTCCGCCATCGTGGACTTGCAGTTGATGGGTGAGCGCTGCATCGCGCAGGATGTGGCGCAGTCCTTCGCTTATGGGGTCGGCAAAGCTGATATGGCCGACGATGCCTCCACCGAAGAAGGTGTGGTGTTCGCGGCGGCTGGTGCGGTCAAAAAACTGATCGGGCAAAACGACGTGACGTGGAGCGTATTCCTCACGCAAACTTCCGACGGCGGTGACGCAAATTAGATAGCGGACACCGACACTGCGCAGTGCCCAAATGTTAGCGCGATGGTTGATTTCTGTCGGTAGCAGGCGATGGCCGCGTCCATGGCGAGGCAGGAACCACACTTGGCGGCCGGACATTTCACCGCCGATCAAGGCATCGCTGGGCATGCCGAATGGGGTCTCGATCACTCGCTCTTCGGTCTGCGTGAAGCCGTCCATTTCATACAAACCACTGCCGCCTATGACGCCGATTGCTGCTGTGTTGCTCATGGAAATAGTTATGGCAAAATGTTATGGCTTTGGCAAGGGTGTCATTTTTTGTTAGATGAACGGCGTTTCCATTTCGCTTCTAAAGGGACGGGTTCATCATTGATCACAGGACGGGGAAAAAGGACAAAGTCGTCACCGAGGATGGGCTTTGTTTGAGTAACCGTCACAAGCTCGAAATCCCCGGGATTGATGACTTCGGGCAAGAACGCGATGAAAGGTCGGCCACCGCGTTGGGATCCGTTGGTATCGATGGTGGTGTAGCTGCTATCTTTATTGAGGGGGGTAATTTCTAACAAGATAGAGTCTTCTGTCTGAGTGAGTTTTTGCGAAAACCACAAAGAATCTGGTTGTGCGGCCATGGTGGCTGACCATGCGGGGTCGCCGTAGAAGGCAACCATGTCGCGGTCGAAGAGTAGGCCCTTGCGATCCATGTCGCTGAGATTTTTTTGTGTAGCGAGGCGATGAATCAAGGCGTGTTGGTTGGCGACGAAGGCCTCGGCAAAGGTGAAGCGTGCGGGTTGTTCATAGAAATAATCCAACATCCCCCATCCCATGTAGCCATACCATGTTGGTTCGAGATAGCCCGCCATTTGCCGCACACCTGCGCTGTGCATCCAGGCGAGCGCCATGGCATCAGGGCCATCGACTTGGCCCATCAGGCAGTTGCCGCAGGGGAGGTAGATTTTGGGCGTGTCGCTGTGGATGGGATGTTCTTTTTTGGCGAGGTCTAGCCCGTAGAGAACGCCATCGCGACTATGAAATGCGCCATTTTTGTAGCTGTATCCAGGTTGCCAATCGCGTGTGGTCGCGTGGCCTGAGGTGACGATGAATTGGGTGCGCGGATCGGCAAATGCTTGGGCCAATGCAGCGATGCTGTCATCGGCGGGCAAGGGAATTTCTTGATTCATGCCACCGTCTTTTTTCAGACTATGACGCCGTGCTGTGAGTTCATCGAAGCATTCCACTTCTTTGCCGAAGCTGGTGGGCAGACGAGTGGCGGAAACGGTGCGTTCGATAACGAGTGGCATTTTCTCTTGCACAATGCGCATAGCATCCGCAGCGCTACGTCCCGTAATCACGCCCCAACGCACATCGAGATAGGGATCGGCATCGATTTGACGCAACATCGGTTGCAATTCTTGCAGCACCTTGCTGCCGATTTGTGTGGGCTGGCCGACGATAGCAACAAAGCGAGGTTGTTGTTTTTGCAAAGAAGGGAGAGCTTCGTTGAGTGAGTTCTCGCACACAATCAACTGGGCTTG
>CANHKJ010000204.1 GCA_947460915.1 Verrucomicrobiia bacterium | reverse complement strand
TGGAACCACCCGGTCCCATTCCGAACCCGGAAGTGAAACGCTTCAGCGCCAATGGTAGTGAGACGATAGGTCTTGTGAGAGTAGGTCGTCGCCAGGTATATGCCCCGTTCATAGCAATATGAACGGGGCTCTTTTTTGTACTTTTTTAATGCGAAATTGTGCGGTTGTATTTGAAGAAATCTAGAGTATTTTAAATAATTTTATAGCCATTGTCTAGATTGCTGTTATGATCCTCGCATAGCAACAATTTCGGTGGATTTACGGCAACGAATTCTCAAAGCCTATGATCGGGGAGATACGACGCGCGAGCAGGTAGCCAGTCGATTTGCGGTATCTGTTGGCATGGTTAGACCGTTTCTCAAAATAATTTTCGTATTGCATGCATTTTGTAATTATACTTTTTCTGATAGATTCTAAAATTGGCGCATCTCACGCAGACGCAACATGCCCAATCCTGAAACTTGCTCCACCGAAGAACTGGAGTTAGCGATCCGTTGCTGCCCAGATCAGAAGGCAGCAAAGCGACTCAACATCATCCATTTACTGCTCTGTGGTGCTACTTTCGAACTTGCGCAAAAGCATGCGTGTATAACGGGGCGTTGCCTTCAGCTATGGATCAAATGCTACAATGAACGCGGTATCGATGGTATCACCTACAAGCTGCGTGCTGGGCGACCGCGAAAACTCTCGCAGTCGGAGGTAGAAAGCAAGATTCTACCGATTGTTGAATCACCCCAGCTTGCCGACCAACTCCATTGGACTGGAGTGAAGCTCTGTGGATGGCTCAAAAACCATAGAGACCTCGACATCAGCTATCCTACCCTTTTGCACTACTTACATGAGAACAATTACGCACGACGAATTCCTCGACCCATTCCTGAACCACCCGACAAAGCAGAGTGGCACAAGCGGCGGGAAACATTTCATCAAGAACTACTTCAACTCACAAAAGATCCGAACATAAGTCTCTTCTTTGGTGATGAGGCAGGTTTTGAAGGAGATCCTCGTCCAAGACAAAGATGGGTCAAACGAGGTAGTCGGCCCACGCAGGGTTATTACGGTGGGCACATTCGCCAAAACGTGGTGGGTGCTGTCAATCCTGATGATGGGCAACTGGTTAGCTTGATCGTGCCTGACAATGACACCGAGACATTTCAAGCGTTTCTCGACACCATGGCGCAAGAAGTGCCAGCCGGAGAAAAGCAGATCTATTTGGTGCTGGATAATGCCAGTTGGCATAAATCCAAGATTCTCAACTGGCATCATATCCGCCCCCTTTACCTGCCACCTTACAGCCCTGACTACAATCCCATCGAAAGACTTTGGCTGCATCTCAAGAGCCATTACCTGGCAGGCTACCTCACAAGAAAAGGCGAAGAGTTATGCCAGAGACTCTTCGACTCCCTTAGGGACATGATGCGTGATACGGAAAAAATTAAATCGGGTTTGCTCACCAAAAACTCTTTGATCACGAACGAACTTTTGAGAAATGGTCTATGTTAGCGATAAGCCCAATGCAACTTTTGTTTTCAGGCTCAATCAACCTCTCTTGTATCTCCGAGTTTACTCTGCATCTCTGCGCTTCGTTCCACAAACTTCCCTAACGTAATCCATCTCGCCATGCCTACTCATCATTTTTTACAGCCCAAAGAGTCGCCTTACCAAGCAAAAACCTAAGCCCCCTACTTCCTTCGTCCTTTTGCCGATTTTGCGTTTTTCCGCGGCTAGAAATCCAATGCAACAAGATTCGCAAAATTCAAAAAAATCGCCAACATGCAGCTACCATTCTGTCAATTTCGACACATAATTTCGCAATTCCCGCACAGGTTTTCGCAACTTTGCATTTGGTTTGCTAAAACTTTCTGCTACCATCATACCCAACCCCAGCCACATCATGGTTATGAAATCCATCACCCCAATCGCCATTACATCTCTCGCTCTGGGCCTTAGCTCCTGCGGCATGAAAACCACGATGACAAATTTCAAAGAAAAAATCACACCGGACATCAAGATTCCCGAAGTGAAACGCGGCGACATCGCCCGCTTCTCCTTCCGCGATCTCCTTCCCTCCTCGGTTCCGATCGTTGAGGTCGATACCCAAAAGCTCAAGGAAATCGAGACAGGCAAACAAAAAGCCATGGCCTACCAAAATTCGCGCCGCTCCTTTTTTGGCACTTGGTTTGGTGGTCATGCCGATTTCCAAGAACCAGAACTCCCTACGGGCATGCTCGACAATCCCGAGTTCAGCCTGCTCCCTCCCAAACCGGAGTAGTTTCCCGTTTGAACCAATCTCGATAAATCATACGACATTCGAAGGATTTTTCTCCATATGATCAACGCCATTCCAAAGAACTGAATGGCATTTTTTCATGCCGTTTTTTCCTTTGAATCGAGTTCGAACGCGCAAGTTCCCAAGGAATCAATTCCTAAATCACTGAGTTACAGGATGCCACTGCGTTCACCCCGCTCTACTAAGTTGAACCCGCGCTGCAAAACAAAAAAAGCGACCTCGAGTAGAGGCCGCTTTTGGAAAGATTTGCTGGGAATTAGTCTTAGTGTCCACCACCGGTGCCGGGAAGGAAACGATAATAGACTTCCATCATCAAAGTGCAGAGTGCGGTGCGATAGAATACGGACTCGGCACCACCGCCTTGGAAGGAGGCTCCTACAGCGCGAAGTTTGCCATCAGGGCTCTTCCAGGTACCATCAGGGTTTTGATTTTTGAGCACTTCATCGCGCATCATCGCGTTGTAGTCTTTCCATTCCTGACCACCGCGATTCATCATGGCCTGAGCCTCGTAGTAGTGGCCGTAAAGGTCGGCAAACTCGGTGCCCCACTTCAACTTGGTATTTTTCGCAATGTACTTGGCACCCTTGCGGACAGCAGATTGGTTTTCCTTACCCCACATTTGGTAGCAGAGAACACCAACACCTGTGAGTGTGTGGTAATCAAGACCTCCATGCAGGCCTGGTCCGGAGTAGCCGAAACCGCCTTCAGGACTTTGTTTATCTGAAAGGTAGTTGAGAGCCTTCGATGAGCAACGGCTCAGGTTCTTAAAGTCAATGCCTGTGTGCTTCATCGCTTTAAGCGCCTGAATGTGCCAACCAGCAATGGAAACGTCACCACCACGTGGGCCGGACTCATCGTAGGAGTAGTCCCAACCACCCGATTTGTGTTGGTTATCAATCAGGAATTGTCCTGCTTTTTGGGTGACCTCATTGAGGTTAGGAACGTTGATGCTAAGCTGTTTGCAGAAAGTTGCGGATTCAGCCAAGGCATAAGTGGCAATCGCATGTTCATAGGGCCAATGCTTGTCACTGACTTTCGTAGAGAGCTTGCCGTCTTTCATGCCGAGATTGATGAGGAAAGTCATCGCCTTCAGGCAAGAGTCGCCAAATTCTTCCGAGATCGGTGTTTCACAATGTCCGAGATAGGCTAACAAGCCAAGACCTGTCATCGCTGCTTTATTGCCTTCACCCCATGAACCGTCAGCGGCCTGCGTGGACTTCATCCAACGCAGAGCCTTGACTACAGCATCTTCACACTGGGGCATGCCACCTGTTTCAGCCAAACGTTGCAAACGATCTTCTTTGGAGCAGCGTTTGCGCATGGTCGCAGGGATGGCTCCGAAGCCACCGCCACCGCCACCGCCGTCGCCACCGGTGCCCCAGCCGTCGCCAAAGTCATCACCGTTACCGAAGTCCGTCGATGGTTGCGGGACATCAACTTCAGGAACTGGAATGGCCACATTGGAAGTGGTCTGTGCCGCGATCACCTTGGCACTGGAGGCCGAGGGAGCTGAGGGCTTTTGTTTGGAATTAGTGCTAACCTTTTTGCTTTCGATCACTTCTTCCGCTGGAATGTTCGCGCTGTAGGTAACGATCACAGGCGTTTCCTTAAACAGCGGAGTGATCAAAATGAAAGCCAGTAGCAGTCCGATCAACACGATCGAAAGGATCGCGATCACGATGGAGGAAATGGTGGAATTCCGTTTCATCGCATCAAGACGAGCTTGAGCTTCGGGGCTGAGTTGTGCGTGGAGACTCATTGGTAGTTTTTGTTAGTTTTTTAGCTGTTAGACCAAGGGATTGGGACGTTGGGACTCGCGGGGCGAATTCTAAAAGACCCAGCGGCAATTTGCCAGCATAAATCTAGGGAATTTTTCTTGCGTCAGCAGGAGTAACGCAGAGTCGACCACGAAGCTTAGAAAAAAAACTTATATTTTGCATTTTTCTCGAATTCCTAGTGCCAAATACTAAGATGGGACGCATGAAAAATACACTCTCCCTCGTAACGACGGTCATTTTGGCCCTACAAATGTCGTTTGCTGCCGCTGAACCCGCTGCACAAACCCATGAAGTTTGGTATGACTGGCAGGGGAACATCGTGGTCGAGAAAAAAGCAGAATCTAGCAACCAAGTCCAACCGAGCGACTTAGCAGAGGCACCTAAACTAACAAAATTCGTGCCTTCACCGCTCGATGATCGTGGCGATCGCAGCCGACAAGTAAGGACATATTTTGACTATCCGCATGCATACTGGCATGGTTGTCGTAATTCGTGTTACCCGATTCATCGCAGCTGCCAGTCACAGCCACGATTTTTCCTCTGGTATTCCCGTCAAGGAAATTGGGGCGTCACTGGCCGTTCGCTGGGAGCGGTGAGGCAATGGCATCGCTAGCTCCAGGAATCTCTGGCTTTTGCACAGGAGGCTCTGGAATCGGGCCTTGGATTTTCGGCATTTCGACCCGCACATCGCTCGGCTTGATCACCACTTGCCCCGATGGCTTCTTGACCGTTGTTACTGTCTCCGTAGAGGTGGATTCTGGCGCATCGAGTTGGTTGAGCAAATCTGGATCACGCAATTGTGTCGCCAACTCAAAATCGGCATCCGAGCTCGGCAGGGTAGTCTGCTGAGTAGTTGACTTCGGAGAAGCTTTCTCGACCGCAGCAACAGGTTCAGAAGTGGGATCCTTCTTGGCACACGACGAAACCACTACACATAATCCGAAAGCAAGCGCACACCGATGCATGAGCTGATTGAAACGCATGCGCTAGCATTTGAAAAGAAAGATTTCCGATTTCCTTTCCTAAACTCTTGAAAAACTAGCCAGCTTCTTCATACTGCAATCACACATGACGACATTCGCACCATCTTTGATGATGCCCAGCCAGTCCAAACTCTGGCTGCTTTCGTTTTTGTGCTCACTCGCTCTCTTGCTGATCGGTGTTTTTCTCTTCGGCATCTTGACATTTTCATCGATGATCTTCGCCCCAAAACGACCACTTCCTCGCCCCGCGGAACAAGTGGTGGTCATTCTCGCGCCCGCATTGCCTAAGGCCGCTCCTGCCGCAGCGCCGGCGCCCACGATTCCCGTTGCAGAAAAAGATCGGCCTCAATTCGCCCGCACTTCTGCCGATCAAGAGTCCGCGCCGCCCGAAAAGGCTGACTTTATCGGTGATCGCGATACCATTGCCACCAGTGATGCCATCCATCTCGCCGGAGCTCCTGCGATGCCGAACCAAGCTGGACGTGAGCCTCTACGTCCCAAAGAAATCGAAACAACCGTCAGCAAACCGCAGGATGGTGACATCACTCACACTGCCCCATCGACGCCAAGCCCTCAGCCGATGAGTCAACCGTCTCCGCGATCTCCGAACGAGAATTTTCCGCAAGAACTTCCGACCAAAGCATCCACTCTCGC
>CANHKJ010000203.1 GCA_947460915.1 Verrucomicrobiia bacterium | reverse complement strand
CCTTCATCGATCGCTACGACATGCCCACGACATTGGTCTCCTTTGATCTTCCTCATCCCGATCATCACAGCGGCAAACGCGTGGAAACCATCGTGCCGCAGCAGGCGCTGTATTTTCTCAACGGACCACTGGTTCAGCGTCAAGCGCAAAGTCTTTCGCAGAGTCCAGGCTTCGTCGCCTGTGCGGACGATGCCGCGCGGGTGAACTGGATCTACCAACAACTCTACCAGCGCCAACCGAGCGAGTCAGAGGCTCAGCGCGTGCTAGCTTGGGTGCGTGAGGCCGATGCTGCCAGCTACCAAGCTCCGCTCGGCGGACATTGGGAAATCCGCCATGCCCCTGATCAAAATGGCGTGCTGGGTGCCGAGCAAGCGTTTCCGATGTTTGAGGGCAATGCATGGAAAACGGGCGCAGACCTTTCCAAAGCTCCGATTCCTTGGCTGAGCGTTGGCCCTGGTCATGGTCACCCTTGTCAAGGTCATGCTTTGATCATTCGTTGGCGTGCCAGCGGTGCAGGTTTGTTGCGCATGCAAGGGGAAATCAGCAAACCACAAGATGGTGGTGATGTGCTCGCTTGGGAAGTTTACGCAAAAGATCAGCGTAAGCTCAGCGGCGGTATGCTTGCGCCGAAACAACATCAAGCGATCAACACCGAGTGGGTTCCCGTGCAAGCGGGAGAGGCGATAGATTTCGTATATCGTGCGCCAAACGGTCAAAACAACGGGGGCACGCATTGGCAAATCCGCATCATCGGCAAAGAGCATGCCGAGGGTGATGAGCGGGAAATCGGCAACTTTGAGAAACAATTTCCTCGCAGTTCTGAAGTGCCCGCGGCCCCAGCATCCGTCTCACCGTGGGCTGACGTGATCCAAATGCTGTGGGCGGCGAATGAATTTCACTTCATTGATTGAGACCCCATTCGTTCGATTGGGATGCTCTGTTCGCGCTCCAAAAGCCGGAGTGGCTGTTACTTCACGGGCTGTGATTTTTCTTTGTATTCGAATTTTTGAGCCAAGGGTTTCTCGGCGGTGGGGAAATTTTGTGGGATAGGGCGGGTGACTTTTCCGGTGGCTGCCCACTCGGTGCCGCGCAGGAAGGTCTCGATGAAGCCTACGCCCTCGAAGGCATCGGTATCGTGGCCGAGTGTGGTGTGAAAGACGCGACCTTTGCCGTATTGAATGACCATCAGGATTGGTTCGTGGCGTCCGGCTTTTTGGAGCTCGGGCGTGTCACAAGCAGTGGCGAGCACCGTGAGATTTTCGGCGGGGCCACGCAGATGGGAATAGCACTCATCTTTCGAGTGCATCCAGAAATCGGGCAGTCCCTTGGTGATGGGGTGCTCTTTGTCACGGATGGTCACAACAAATTCGTTTTGCGGGCCATGCTTGCCGCAGGGGCCGGGCTGCGGATCGCGCACGACTTCACCTTTGTCATTGATGTATACGTAAGGACCGTCTTTGGCGCTGCGATTGCCCCAGCCGCCGAGGCCGATCATTTTGTTGAATTCGGGCCACTCGGGCCAGCTGTTGTTTGCGGCGTGCACCACGACCAAAGCACCGCCCTCGGCCATGTATTTTTCAAAATTCTTGCGTGTCGCTTCGGGCCAGCCGGCGGCATTCCAGCCGAAATTACTGATCACTACAGCATACTTGGAGAAATCAGGACTAAAATCAGGATCGGCAACGGGATCTTTTTTTTCCTCGCCTTCACGCGCTCCCGCACGAGGCAACCATTCTTTTTCTCGGCCCGAATTCCACAAAAAACGTACGCGCTCGACGCTTACTTCATACTGCCCGGTTTCTTCGAGGTATTGCTTCATCATCACTGTGGACTTAGGCCACACTTGGTGATTGTTTTGCCCATCAACGATGAGCGCTTTGATTTTTTCGGCAGCTTCAAGTTGGCCCGCGCAGAGCAGCGAGACGGCGACGGGCAAGCAACGAACGATTCGGGAAATGCATGAGTTCATAGGAACCCCAAATACGTCAAAGCCACCTAGCATTTATCAAAAAACCGCAGAGAGCGATTGGGCAATGGAGACAGTTGCTATGGATCAGTAGCTGCCGGAAGCTTCGCTGAAATGGTAGGGCGCTTGGTAGTGGCCAGTGGCTTCTTTGGCGAGTTGGCGCACCAAATCATTGAGCAATGCAGAGGCACCGAAGCGGTAACGCGCGTTATTTAGCCAAGAATCGCCGAGTGTTTCTTTGACAGCGATGAGAAATTGAATGGCCTGTTTGGCCGTGCGAATGCCGCCAGCGGGTTTCATGGCAATCTCGACTCCGGTGGCGAGAAAATGATCGCGGATCGCTTCAAGCATCACTTGGTTGTTGCCGAGAGTGGCGTTGGCAGAGGTCTTGCCGGTGCTGGTTTTGATGAAATCGCCAGGGCGCAAGACACGCATTGCGAGAAATGATGCCGCGCGGATGTTGTCATAGGTTTCGAGCTCACTAGTCTCAAAGATGACTTTTAAGGTGGCGTCACCGCAGGCCTCGATGACGGCGGAAATTTCGTCTTGCACCAGATCGAGTTCACCGCAGAGAAAGGCACCGCGATTGATGACCATGTCGATTTCATCTGCTCCATCGGCAACCGCGCTGCGCACTTCAGCGAGTCGTGTTTTCAAGGGCGCTTGTCCTGAAGGAAATGCGGTGGCGACCGATGCGATCTTCACCGAGCTGCCTTGAAGTATGCGATGCGCGTGGCGAACCATGGACGGATAGACGCAGACGGCCGCGGTCGCTGGCGCTTGTGCTTCATCGTAAGGATGAAGTGCTTTTTGGCAGAGTGACGCAACTTTTCCCGGAGTATCTTTGCCTTCTAAGGTGGTGAGATCAACCATGGTCACCGCGAGACGCAGCGCAAATTGTTTCGCGTTTTTCTTGATGCTGCGGGTGGTGTATTTGGCGACGCGTTCTTCAATGCCGATGTGGTCCACGGGTCCGACTTCGTGAATCAAACGGCGCAGGGCAGGGACGACGGTGGCGGACATGCAAGCACTATGATCTAGTAAAAGCGGCCTGCCAAGCGAGAAAACGTTGATTTTTGCAGGGAAAATGTGGCAAACACGCAGATCTCGCTTGCGCATTTGATGAATGTCGCGGATGTTTTTTCGTCTTGAACAATGAGCGCACGATCTCTCCGAACGATTCTCGCATCCCATGGTGGATGTGGCCGAATGTGTTGAGCTTGGATGCCCCCGTAGTCGCAGTGACTTGGTTGTATATTTTTGCGCGTGAGTGGAATGTGAGTTACGTGGAACGGCTTTTGCCTTGGGTGCTGGCATTGGTGGTGTGGGTGGTATATGCTGTGGATCGATTACTCGACTGCCAGATGAATAGCAATGAAGCGGGAAGCTTGCGTCATGAATTTCATCGCAAGCATAAGAAGAAATTTATGATTGCGATTTGCGCTGCTGTTTTGATGATCGCTGTGTTATCGTTGTTTGTGTTGCAAATGGCGATCATCATTAATGCGACCTTACCCTTAGCGGCTACTGCTGGTTTTTTCCTGCTGTCGGTTTTTAGTCCCTCGCAGCAACGTGTTTCGTATTCCAAAAATTTGTTAGCAGGCTATGCCTTTGCTTGGGGTGTGGGAGCGGGTCTGACGGGATTGCTAAACTTGCAGCAGCCCTTTGCTCTTGCGCGGATGTTTTCTCCCGACATGTTAGCTTTCGGGTTGCTTTGTGTGATCAACATTACTGCGGTGGACTTGTGGGTGAAAGGCAGTAATGAATTGAGTGCGGAGGAAGATGAAATGGCTTTGAACCTACCGCTGGTAGTGCTGGGCTTCTTTTGTTTGCTGTTCATGAAGTTCATTTCCGACAATCCCCTCGATCCGTTTTTTCTCTGCATCCTCATTGCAACGGCCTTGATGTATGTGATCAATCGTATTCGTGCGCAGTTCACCAAGAATTTTTTGCGTGTGAGCGTGGATGTGATTTTGCTAGTCACAGCCGCATTCTACTTCATCCTATCGCTCTTTGATAAAACTGGTACGCCGCATCCGTAAAAGTCAGCTAGCTCATGAAGAAGTTGCTAGGATGTTTCACGGTCTTGCTTTGCTGCGCAGCGTATGCGGAGTCGCGCATTTTGTGGCAGTGTCTTCATGATTATCATACGATCGAAGAGCCACAAGATGCTGGGCGACAAGATCGACAGCGGGTGAATCCTTTCCTTTCTTACACCAACATTGGCACCGACTTTGGATTTGTGGGGCCAGCCGAAAAAAAAATTGGTTGGCAGAGTGGGCAGATTGGCGTGACTTTGGGCAATCATCCTGATGAATGGGCGGGGATGTGGCACTCGATGTCTCGTCTTGCTCGCATGCCCGAGTATGTGATGAATTGTTCTGCTTTTTATCCCGCTCCCATTCAGGCGGCATTTCAGCCGAAGATGACAGGGATCCGCGTACGCTTGCGTGGCACGGGTAAGTGGAAAATGGAATTGGTCAGTGCGAGCAATCAAGTCTTGTGGAGTGAGACGCGAGAGATTTCACAGCCGACTTTTCAGGATGAAATGTTTGAGCTGCCCTATGCGAAGTTGCAAGGAGTGAAAATGTGCAACTGGATCGCAGAACCTGGTGCGGACATTGATGTGGATCGCATCGATCTGAGAATTGTCACGCCCGACGTTACACCAGAGACATGGTTTTTTCTGGCATCGTATGCCAAGGCACTGGTGTGTTGGTCGCCTAGCACAGGCTTGGTGCGAGATCGTGCACATATCGATGATGCGGACTTTGATTCGGTATCGTCCACTGGCCTGTTTTGTCTTGCGACAGCTGCGGCCGCTGATGAGGGCATCGTGACCAAAGATTTTGCGCGCGCGGTGATGCACAAAGCTTATGAGGTGATGAGGCCATTGCGCGGACCGTATCAACTACTGCCACATTTTGTTCGTCGCAATGAAGCTGGTGCCTTGGAGCGCCACAGAGGCACAGAGTTTTCCACCATTGATACGAGTTTGTTTTACTTGAGCCTGATGATTGCGGCGGAGATGTTAGGCGATGATGCATTGAGTCAGAGCCTGATGCGTGATGTGAAGGAGATTCCCTTTGCTGCATTGATCAATGGAGAAGGCTTCTTATCCCACGGCGTCATGGCCGATGAAAAAACTATCATTCCTTTTGTGTGGAAAGATTGGGGTGGCGAAAGTGCTCTTGCTTTGATTTTGATGAAAGTAGCAGCACCCAATCTACCTGGGAAAATGTTGTCCTTGGCTCGTCCTCATCAAGGCACGGGTTTTATTGCGGAAATTCAATCGTTGTTGTTTCCGCAATTTGACTCGATGCAGCCTGATGCGATCTCAGGCGCGAACTGGAATGAGGCGCGCAGGAAGTTATTGATCGATCAGCAAAACTATCTACCCGATCATCATCCCGATCATCCCTTTAGCGCATTGCAGTTCTACGGCTTCTCTGCCGGTGAGCAGTACCATGGCAAAGGCTATGCCGTAGGTGGTGTAGATCTTCCTGATCAGATGTTGTTGCATCCACATTACATCTTGATGTCTGCACCACTAGCTGATGATCCGCAAGCGTTCATCGCACTGATGAAACGCTTAGAACAACAGCAAGTATTCACACCATTGGGTATGGTAGAAAACGTAGCACTGAAAGATCAGAGCACCTTGTCGATGATTGGTTCACTCAATGCATGTTTCGAGGCGCTGGGTGCTTATCACTTTTTGATTCGTTGCACGAAAAAAGACAATGCGATCTTCGATGCAGCTCGCGCGGTATCTG
>CANHKJ010000202.1 GCA_947460915.1 Verrucomicrobiia bacterium | reverse complement strand
GAGAATCAGCCTGCCAACTGGATCTCTATCGGCCGGAGTCGAACGAGAAACTTCCCTGCCTCGTCTGGTTTCACGGTGGTGGCATGACAGGCGGCAGCAAGAATGATGCGAGCTCCGTTGCTGTTGCGCGGGCTTTTGCGGCAAAGGGCTTGCTCGTGGCTTGTGTCGGCTATCGACTTCACCCGCAGGTGAAATATCCGACTTACATCGAGGATGCTGCGGCTGCCGTTCATTGGGTGAAATCTCATGCCGCGTCTCATGGCGGTGACCCGCAGAAAATTTTCGTCGCTGGTCATTCGGCAGGCGGCTACCTTTCGCTGATGTTGGGCAATGACAAACGATGGCTTGGTAGCCATGGTGATGCTCATACCGACCTTGCTGGTGTGATTTCACTCAGCGGTCAAACCATCACCCATTTCACCATTCGCGCTGAGCGTGGCCTAGCAGATACTACAATTGTAGTAGATGATGCAGCGCCATTGCATTACGCCAAAGAACCCTGTGCACCGCAATTGGTGCTGTATGCCGAGAAGGACATGGCGATGCGTGCAGAGGAAAACATTTTCTATCTCTCCGCTCGCGCTGCTGCTGGCCACAAACAAGTTTCAGGAAAATTGATGGTCGGAACCGATCACGGCAACATCGGGGGCAATCTCGCGCAGCCGAACAATGCGGTAATGAAGGAGATTGTAGAATTTATCGAAGCTCAGAAAGCGAAGTCAATCAGTCAGCCGGAGTGAAGCCGAGCACAATGTCGAATTGCGCGGAGAGCTCACCCGCTTTGGAATTTTTGATCGGCACGAAAGGCACCTGCACAGCGGCGCGTGCCTTTTCATCTTTCATGCTCTTGATCACCATGTCATCGGCATTGCGCGCATCACCTTGGATGTAGCACTGCGTGACGAGTAGATCTTTGCCCTTGGACTTGATCTTGTAGTGAATGTGCGGCGCGCGGCCTGGATAGCTGACGGGCTTTATGGTGCGGAACAAATATTCCCCCTTGCTGCCGGTGAGAAAACGTCCGAAACCTTGGAAATTTTTGTCACGTTTATCGGCATTTCCCGTTTGGGTATGGAGGTAGGCACCGTTTTGATCGCATTGCCAAATTTCGACTTCGACTCCGCGCAACGGCTCGCCTTTGGCATCGAGGATCCGACCACTAAGGTATGTTACTTCGCCGAGAGCAGGTGTGAGATTTTCGTTAAGAATCAGTAAGTCGTTATCGGTATCGAGTGGCAATTTGTCAGGATAAAATGGCCCCTCCGTTTGTTTTGGTGTTTGCGTCAGCAGCTCGGCGTAGGCTCCCACCGTGGTGAAACATGCCGCGCCAAGGAGACTGGAGGCGAGAAATTGACGCCGAGAAATCAAGGATTTGCGCGAAGTAATTAGTTCGATGCTCATGGGTTGATTGCATCACAAGGTCTTCCAGAAGGCAAGTTCGAAAAATTGTGCGCTATGCCGAACTCGCCATGCAATGCTGCTTGCTATTGTCTGCCCTAACGTGTAGTTGTGTCTCGTTATCCTTTACATGGTCACCAACTCATCGCCGAACTCAAACAACCAACGCTGGGAGCAATTGCTCGGCATGGGAGCGCTATTGCTCCTACTCATTGGTGGTTTCACGATTCTCAAGCCGTTCATGACGGCGATCATGTGGTCGGTGATTCTCGGTTTTTCTTTGTGGCCTGCGCAACGTTTGTTGACGAAGTGGTTTCGCGGTCGGAAGACTCTCGCTGCGGTGGTAGTTGCCATTTCCGTGGCGACATTGCTCGTGGGTCCCATCGTTTTGTTAGGCGTCGGATTGGCTGATGACGCTACCGTATTGGGGACAACAACGAAAAAATGGATCGAGTCATCCGCCAGCCAACCTCCATCGTGGTTGCGCAAAATTCCTCTCGTAGGAGAGCGCGTCGAAACCTACTGGGTCGAGTTTAGTCAAGACCGCAAGCGCTGGCTTGAGCAGATTGATAAGGGCATGAAAGATGTGCCACTCAAGGCGAAACCAGTGGATGAAAATGGTGAGATCATCGATGATGCTGCACCCACGGCCTCCGATGTGATTGCGGATGAACTCAATAGAGCTCAGACCATGAATGCAGTCTCGCCCGAAGAAAAGCTGTTAGAAGATGAGCGCATATTTGAAATGCTCGGAAAAACGCTCGGCTGGGCTCGATCATGGCTGGTAGGTGCTACCTTCGGGGTGGTGATGGGTGTTTTGCAAATTGTGATGAGCATTTTGCTGACGTTTTTCATCTTACGCGATGGTGAAGGACTCGGAGCACGCGTGACCGTTGGTGCATCGCGCATCGCCGGTGTGCGTGGACAACATCTCATCAAAGTGGCAGGCAGCACCGTGCGTGGTGTGGTTTACGGAATCATCGGCACCGCTGTAGCGCAAGGAGTGCTTGCGGGACTAGGTCTGGGTTTGGCCGGAGTGCCCGCGGCAGCTTTGCTCGGCGTGCTCACCTTTTTCTTGTCCGCTGTTCCCGTAGGCCCACCTTTAGTCTGGGTGCCTGCGACAATTTGGCTGTTTAGCTCGGACAAGCCCGGATGGGCTGTGTTTATGCTATTGTGGGGGATTTTTGTGGTCAGTGGCGTCGATAACATCATCAAGCCTTACCTGATCAGTCACGGTGCGAAAATTCCTTTCGTCATCGTTTTCATGGGAGTGATTGGAGGAGCTCTCGCCTTTGGTCTCGTCGGTGTATTTCTAGGTCCAACCCTGTTAGCCGTGGCCTATCGGATTTTGGAAGAGTGGTCTTCAGCTCAGGCTCTGCTTGAGACGCCGAGTCCCTCCAATTCGGATTCCTTGGTTACACAAGATGGCTCATCGCCTTGATGAGCCAAGAAGTTGAATGAGAGTCAACAGCGATCACTCTAGTATTGCAGTTGTAGCGTAGCTGTTCCTAGCACCACCGCTGACTCAAAGTTTTTTTATTTATCCAGTCCTGCAAAGCCCTCTAAAGACTCAGGAATCAAAACTGTGCCAATGGTGTGAAGTATTCCATTCTTAGCGACAACGTCTGCACTGAAAACTTTGTTTCCTTCGATTTCGATTTTGTCACGACTTACCGATATCTTGGCTTTCTCGCCATTCATGGTTTTGACGTCACCTGAAGTCAAGTCAGCTGCCATGACTTTGCCGGGCACGACATGATAGAGCTGCAATGAGCGCAGCTTTTCTTTATTTTCAGGCAACAGCAGTTTTCGCAGCACTTCCGGCTTGAGTTTGCCAAAAGCTTCATCTGTGGGAGCAAAAATGGTAAAGTCATCGTTGCCTCCCAAAACGACATCCAGTTCCGCGGCCACCAGTGCTTTGGTTAGTGTTGAAAAAGAGACGCTGTCTTTGATCGTGGCAGTGAGCGAACCTTTATTCACCATCGCTTTCTCCGTGGCTGGAGCTTTTTCGTTCGAGTTATCTTGTGCCATAGCGTTTGGAATGAATGCGGTCATGCCAAGGAGCAGCAGAGTTTGTGGTATATGTTTTGATTTCATAATGTTACTTTCGTTGCGAATGGCTCAGGGAGCGACTCAACGATGGTAACTATGCAGTATGAGCTTAGAATGATCCATGGGGTGAAACCCTGCCCTATACGCGTGAACGTTAGGGTATCACCCCATAGCGTTTCGTCATAAATCCGCTACGATGTTTGCATTCCCAAACAATCGGGAAAAATCAAACCACAAATAACCATCATGAAACCAACCATATATCTACTTATCGCTTGCGCCGCATTTTCCAGCATGAGCTGCAACAAACAAAAAAACGCGATTGATGAGGTGAAAAACGCACAGAAAGAGGAGGTTGATTTGCGCAAAGAGCAAGTCAATGCCGCAGCAGATAAGGCGTTACTACAAACTGAAAAAAATGCAACGATCGATAAAGCGCAAATCGATGCGAACAATCGCGCTGCTCAAGCACAACTCAACGCCGACAAAAAAATCATCGATGCCGAAGCTGATGCAGCCAAAGCCAAGGTGGATGCAGAGATTAAGTAAAAAATCTCGTCTTACGCTCAATCCCATGCAACAAAAATGCTGAACTTGTGATCAAACATGAGATCAGCATTTTTTGTTAGCTAGGAGATTTCTTGGGAATTTTCACGCTCAAGAAGCGAAAAAAATCGATTAGCATTTTTACTTTGATCCTTGCCGAATAAGATTTCCCTGACTATTGTGGATCACATGAAAATTACCTTTTGCGGTGCGGCAGGCACTACCACTGGCTCCCAACATTTGTTAGAGGTTAATGGTCAGAAAATTTTGTTGGATTGCGGACTCTACCAAGGGCGTCGTGAGAAAAGTCATGAGGTCAATTGCTGCTTTCCTTATTTTGAGCCATCTGAGCTCGATTGTGTGGTGCTTTCTCATGCACATATCGACCATGCAGGAAATTTGCCGAACCTCTGCCGCAAGGGCTTCAAAGGAAATATCTATTCGACCTTTGCGACGCGCGATCTCTGCCAAGTGATGCTAGCGGATTCCGCACGCATCCAGGAAAGTGATGTCGAGTGGCTCAACAAGCACAACCAACGAAAAGGGCTGCCAGCAGTCGAGCCACTCTATTCCGAGCAAGATGCCGAAAAATGCCTGCGCCAATTTGTAACGCTCAATTATGATCGCCCGATGCAAATTGCTGACGGCGTAAAAATGACATTCATTGATGCCGGTCACATTCTCGGCAGTGCGCAAGTCATTTTGGAAATTCGCGACAATGATGACGGCAAAACCAAGCGCTTGCTTTTTTCAGGCGATGTCGGACGCGGCAAAAACGATCTCCTCAACGATCCAGCCATTGCTGAAAACATCGACTTCATGATCATGGAAAGCACCTACGGTGGTCGCGAGCATGAAGTCCCTGCTGGAGTGGATGCTCATATTGCCGATGTAATCAATGAAGCCATCGCGCGCAAAGGGAAAATCTTCATCCCAGCTTTCGCTGTGGAACGCACACAGCAAATTTTGTTTGTGCTGCATCAATTGTTTGAAGAAAACAAAATCCCCGATGTCCCGGTTTTTGTCGATAGTCCATTGGCTGTCAGTGCTACCGAAATTTTCCGACTGCATCCCGAGGGCTTCAATCGCGAAGTCTATGATGCGTTGTTTGAAAAAGAAAATCCCTTCGGTTTTGAGAATCTCACACTCATACGCGCCATCAAAGCTTCCAAAGAATTGAATCAACTCAAGGGAACTGCGATCATCATTGCGGCATCCGGCATGTGCGAAGCGGGGCGGATTTTGCATCACTTGAAAAATGGCATTGGCGATCCGAAAAATACCGTTCTCTTTGTGGGCTATTGCGCGGAAAATACTCTTGGAAGAAAAATCCGCGATGGAGAAACAGAAGTTCCCATCCTCGGCGAACGCTATCAAGTCCGCGCCCATATCGAAAAAATCGATAGCTTTTCTGGTCACGCCGACCACTCTGAATTGCTCGATTATTTCTCACGAATCACCGGCAGCAAAGAACGCGTATTTCTTGTTCACGGCGAGCCTGATTCCTCAGAGAAGCTCAAAGAAGCGCTTGATGCACAGCACGATGGCAAGATCGAAGTGGCCGTCCTAGGTCGCGAGGTGATTCTCTAATTTTTTGATCGTATGAGTTACAAACATTCCGTCTGTCGTTGGTGCTATGAGCACATTCCCCTTGATGAATTTTGCGTGCAAGTCAAAGCGCTCGGCTATGAGTCGGTGGAGCTGACTGGACCTGCTGAGTGGCCAATTCTTGCCAAACATGGGATGAGTTGCGCAATTGCAACGTTTCCTGTTGGTGCTGATCG
>CANHKJ010000201.1 GCA_947460915.1 Verrucomicrobiia bacterium | reverse complement strand
TCGATGATCCGTGTGGCAATTTCATCGAGGAAATAGCGATCGTGAGTGACGAAAATCACGGCACCAGCGAAGCTGCGCAAAAAGCCCTCCAGCCAGGCGATGGATTCGGCATCGAGGTGGTTTGTCGGCTCATCCAGCAGCAAAAGATCCGGTTGTGAGGCCAGCGCACGACACAACGAGACGCGACGTTTTTCTCCACCCGAGAGCGGCCCGACAGGTGAATCCATGGGTGGGCCGTTGAGCGAGGTGGCGAGTGATTTGATGCGTGCATGCAAGTTCCAGCCATCGGCATGCTCGATGATGTGGAGCAGATCGGCGAGCTCGCGCTCGGTGCCGTCGCCGGATTCGTAGCGTTGCATCGCGGTGATCAAATCAGCCGCGCCTTGCTCGATCGTCTCCATTACCGTGAGCGCCGGGTCCATTTCGAATTCTTGCGGCAGGTAGCCGACGCGTAGATCGCGACGCACCGAAATCTCTCCCGAGTCGGCCTGTTGCTGGCGGGTGAGAATTTTCAGCAAGCTGGATTTCCCGCAGCCATTGCGACCCACAAGCCCGACTTTTTCTCCCGCGGCCACAGCCAGTGTCACCCCATCGAGCAGGTTTTGGTAGCCGTAGGAGAGGCGGATTTCGTTGGCAGAAAGAAGAGCGGACACAGCGCGGGACGCTAGCGACCAAGCAAGGGCAGGGCAATCGTAATCACCTCCGAGAGCGAGAAAAAGGGCGAGAAATCGATGAACAGCGCGGTGATGACAAAAAATCCGCCCATTTCCATGAACTGGTGACGTTTCTTCTGTCTTACCGTCCGCCCTTTTTCCTTGCTGTGCAGGGGCTTTCGTGCTTGGTTACCTGTGATACAAACTGATATGAAATTACAACACCTTCTTTTCGGCGTCATTGGCTTAGCTTTACTCGGCGGTGGTATTTACTTGGGAACTACCATGGGCAAGAATAATGGCACTGATCCGGCAGCGGCGACAGCCAGTGCCAACGGAGCCAATGCGGCAGCCTCATTGGGCAATGGCAATGGTCCTGCCGCAGGATCTAACACCTCTTCCACACCACGCAGTGGCGACAATGCTTGGGCAGCGCTGAAGGAAAAATATGGTGATGGTCGCACCAAGCTCTCGAAAAAAGTATCCGAAGACATGGCTGGTCTGCTCAAGGATGCCGTGGAACTCGCCGATATGGGCGCCAAGCTCGGTGGTGCCGAATCCGCAAAGGAACTGGCCACACGGCAAGCAACGGATTCTTTGACCAATCAACTCGGGCTCTCCGATGAGCAGAAGGAAAAAGTGAGTGCCCTAGTCGCTAGTCGCATCAGCGAGCGCATGGATGCCGTCAATGAATTGGCCAGTGCCATCGAGGCAGAGCCGACAGGCATGATGGAAACGATTCTCGCGGGCGATGCTCTCTCGCGCGGCGAAATGACCCAAGAAGAATATGATGCGGTATCGGCCGACACGTTGGCCGTGATGCGCAACGTCAGTGGCTTTGCTCTGTCTGGCCGCGGTGGAAGCGACCTCAGCGACCCAGTTCTGGCCGAGCAGCTCAATTCCGTGCTCAATGCCGAGCAACAAACCACCCTCGCGGGCATTGTGCAGAAAGCCACCGAGCGCGCACAAAATTCCAACCAACAAATGCCCTTCCAGAACGGCAACCTGCCCGTCATGGAATTAGAAAAACTTGATCAGACCATGCTCTCAGCGCAAAAACTTACCACCGGGCTGCGTGCCATGATGGAAGGCTTCCAAGGCATGAAAGAGCTTAATCCGCAACCGGAGAAGTAAGCTCGGCGGCTCCGCCCCAACAAAACCCCACCGTTTCAAACCCATGAAATTTCGCATTCTCCTTGCTTTGCTGTGCCTCAGTCGGGCTACCGCCGCACCCATTACGATTCCCGATTTTTCGTTTGAAACTGGGGATCCCACAGGGCCGGGGTTTAGTTACACGATGACGCCTTGGGCTCGCGCGGGATATGGGGGATTTGACACCTTTAAAGAGCAAATCGCAGGCTTTGTATCCGATGGCGTCGACCATTTAGGTATCCAGCCTGATTCACGAAATACCCGTTATGTTTACCAAGATCTCGCAATCACCTATCAGGCCAATACAACATATACGCTTACCGTTGCTGTAGGACACAGATCAGGAAATACGTCCTCTGGAAACATTTCACGCTATCGGCTCTCTACACCTACGAATGGAGGAGTAGCAGGCAACTATGACGCTTTTGCGAACGTTACCGCTGGGACTTTTGCTGATGCTCCCCCACTGGTTCTGGATACCTCATCCAATGCTACTCTGGTTGGGCAAACCATACGCATAAGATTGGAAGCAAAAGGAAATGGTCGCAGTCACTTCGACAACATTCGTCTGGATGCTACGCCAAACACCCCCGTTGGCACACCGACTGTCACCAACTCCGCAGCGAGCAGCATCACGCAAACATCGGCCACTCTCAATGGCACCATCACCAGCATCGGCAGCGCGGCTCCGACGGTGACGATTTTTTATGGTCCCACCAATGGCGGCACCACGGCGGGAAATTGGGCGAACTCGGTCAATCTGACTGGCACTTTTAGCGGCGCGTTCTCGCAGTCGATCAGCGGACTCAGCGCTAACAGTTCGTATTTTTTTACGGCTCGTGCAACGAATGCATCAGGCACATCTTGGGCCGCAACATCGCAGAGTTTTGACACAGCAGCCGCTCTTGCCACCATCTCGCAATCCGCCGCAACAGCGATCACCATCAATTCTGCGAGCTTGCCGATTTCCGTGGATTCCACAGGCGGCAATGCGCCAACGGTGACGATTTTTTATGGCACGAGTGATGGCGGTATCGATGCAGGTTCTTGGTCAAATTCCCTTACACTCGGCACGCAGACAGGTGCGGCAACGGGCAATGCCACGGGGCTCACGGCCAATACGACCTACTACTTTCGTGCTCGAGCCGTGAACAGCGCAGGCAGCTCGTGGTCGGCTGCTAGCTCGTCGTTTAGCACTCTTGCCATTACGCCGCCCGCCATCAGCAACTCAGCTCCTCTCGCCGTCAGTGGTACCAATACCTTGCTTGCCGGGCAAGTCACCGCGACAGGAAATCAGGCACCTACTGTGACGCTCTACTATGGCCTCACCGATGGAGGCACCACCGCAGGGGCATGGAGCAATAACATCGTGCTCGGTCCGAAGTCTGCCGGCTTCACCCAACAAATCAGCGGCTTGACCCCGACCACGGCGTATTTTTTCCGCTTCTTCGCCAGCAACAGTGCGGGCTCGGCGTGGGCGGCCGTCAGCGATACCTTCACGACCACCAACTACGTGCCGCCTGCACCTGTGATCAATGAAATTCATTTTGGCCCCGCCGATGATCCGACGACGGGCCCGACCCAACATGAGTTCATCGAAATTTTCAACCCCGGTGATGATCCTGTGGATCTCAGTGGCTGGACGCTCACCGAAGGCATCGCCTATGCTTTTCCTGCGGGCACTATTCTCAATGCTGGCGCATACATTTGCGTCGCTCAAAACCCCGCCGCATTCCAAGCGAGATTTGGATTTCTCCCGCTCGGCCCCTATGTCGGAAAACTCTCGAACGAGGGCGATCACATCGTGCTCAGCAATGCCGCCAACGTCATGCAAGATGAAGTCGAATACCAATCGGGCTTCCCATGGCCGACTACTGCGCGCGGCCTCGGGCCATCGATGGAATTGATTCATCCCAGCCTCGATAACAACCTCGGGGGTTCATGGCGCTCGGGAGGCACCTTCGCGAGCGCAGAGGTCGTTTATTTGAATGAAGCTAGCAACACATGGAAATACTTCCGCGGCACCGAAGAAGCGAGCGACCCAGTGAGTGATTGGCGGGAGTTGGTTTTCGATGACGCGAACTGGACGACTGCGACTACACCCGTTGGCTACGGTGGTGGCTATGTTGTCAACACGGCGCTCACGGGCATGCAAAGTGTGCACTCGACAATGTATTATCGCAATACCTTCACCATCGCAGCAGGCCAGGTACCTGAGTCGCTTTCGTTGCGCATCAAGTATGATGACGGTGCCATTGTGTGGATCAATGGAGAAGAAGTTGCGCGACTCAATGTGCCCGCAGGTGAAGTACCGTTCAACGGATTGGCGAGCTCGGATCATCCTGTCGGTGACTGGGAGACCATCACACTGAACAATGCGGATGCCTATCTGAATGGCGGCACAAACGTGATCTGCGTGCAGTCGATCAATCTCACGACTGCCAGCGGTGATTATTTCTTCGATGCGAAAATCAACAACTATACCAATAGTAGCAGCGCGATTACACCGGGCGCGCAGAATTCCATTTACCAAACACTGGCAACGGCACCGCCGGTGATTCGTCAAGTCACGCATACGCCCAATGCACCTGCGGCGAATGTGCCTGTATTGATCACCGCTAAGATCACCGATAGCGATGGCATGGGTGCGGTCAGCCTTGCCTATCAAACGGTGGACCCCGGTGCCTACATTCGTAAAACCGATGCGGCGTATAGCACCTCATGGACAACGGTGGGGATGGTCGATGATGGAACCAATGGCGATTTGCTTGCTGGTGATGGCATTTACTCCGTGACCTTACCCGCGACGGTGCAGGTGCATCGTCGCTTGGTGCGCTACACGATCACAGCGCTCGATGCGCTGAGCAACACGGTGAAAGTCCCGTATGCTGACGACGAGCAGCCAAACTTCGCGTATTTTGTCTATAACGGTGTGCCTGCGTACACCGGGAAATTTCGCCCGACTACGTATGCGGGATTTCCGGCAACCAGTGACGTTACGTTTGACTCTGCGATGATTGGTTCACTGCCGCCGTATCATCTTGTCGCTAACGGCACTGATGTGGAAAATTGCCAATACAACGGCAGCTTCAACGGGGTTCGGTTTTTTGGAACTCTGGTCTATGATGGTGTGGTGTATGATCACATTCAGTTCAAAAACCGCGGCATTGGCTCGACGTATAATACGGGCAAAAATAAGTGGAACATTTTCTTCAACAAAGCGCGTGATTTGCAAGCACGTGACAACTACGGCAAGAAGTATAAGCAAACTTGGAACAACTTGATTCTCAATGCGAACGCCTGTCCATGGGCCTCGGCGAACCGTGGCAGTGCTGGCATCGAAGAAGCCGCCTCTGCTCGCATGTATGAGCTCGCGGGGAACACCAACTTTAGAACACACAATGTGCATTGGCGCGTGATTGATTCGGCCACCGAGCAATCGCCCACAAATCAATATGATTCGGATCTGTGGGGCTTGTATTTGGGCCTAGAGCCGACAGAAAGCAACATGCTCAATGAGCGTGGATTGCCGGATGGCAATATTTATGCGATCGAAGGCAATGGCGGCGATCAAAAGCATCGGTCCGAAGGACAACCGGGTGATGGCTCAGATTGGAATACTTTCCGCACCGCAATGTTCAATGGGGGACAAACCGTCCAGTGGTATCGTGAGAACATGGATCTCGACAAACTTTACACCTTCCTTGCGCTCAATCGTTTGAACGGCAACGTCGATGTTCGCCCTGGCGACAACTACCGCTACTATCATCGTAGTAGTGACAATCGCTGGGAAATTCTTGCCTATGACTTGGACATGCAATTCATTGCCGCACACCATTGGGGTGGCACTATCGATGGCGTGTTTGTTTCCGGTCAACCGAATAGCATTGTGCCGATTCTGCGACACCCTGAATTGGCATTGGAGTATCGCAATCGATGCCGAGAGCTACTCGATTTGATGGCTTCTGATGGATCGGCAAACGGTGGGCAGATCGG
>CANHKJ010000200.1 GCA_947460915.1 Verrucomicrobiia bacterium | reverse complement strand
GCCAAGTCCGCAAAGTATGTTTACACCTGGGGCGCCGGCAAAGCCGACGGCGACGGTTCACAAAAAGCCCTCCTCGGCGGCAAAGGTGCCAACCTTGCAGAAATGACCCGCATCGGTCTCCCAGTGCCTCCAGGCTTCACCATCAGCACTGAAGTCTGCACCTATTTCTACGCGAACAAAAAAACCTATCCTGTTTCCCTGCAATCGCAGATGGAAGCTGGTGTGGCCAACATGGAGAAAATCATGGGCGCCAAGTTTGGCGGCACCACTGGTATGCCTCTCCTCGTTGCTGTGCGTTCCGGCGCTCGCGACTCCATGCCCGGCATGATGGACACCGTTCTCAACCTTGGTCTCAACGACCAAACCGTTCTTTCCCTCGCATCCGTAACTAAGAATGAGCGTTTCGCATGGGATTGCTATCGCCGCTTTGTTCAAATGTATGGCGACGTCGTACTCGGTGTGCAAAAGTCAGAAGGTGAAGATCACGAACCTTTCGAAGTAGAAATCGAAGGTTACAAACATGAAAAATACGGCAAGGACATCATCGATTCCGATCTGACTGCCGACGACCAAAAAGAACTCGTCAAGCGTTTCAAAGCTCTCGTCAAAAAGCGCACGGGCAAGACTTTCCCGAGCGATCCATGGGATCAGCTTCGCGGTGCCGCTGGTGCTGTGTTCGGTTCGTGGATGAATGACCGCGCGATCGTTTATCGTCGCAAATACAATATCCCAGCCGCTTGGGGCACTGCCGTAAACGTGCAAGCCATGGTTTATGGCAACACCGGTAACACTTCTGGTTCTGGCGTAGCGTTCACTCGCGACCCAGCCAACGGCAAAAACGAATTCTGGGGTGAATACCTCATCAATGCACAAGGCGAAGACGTAGTAGCAGGTGTTCGCACTCCAGAGAATGTAAGCACGCTCAAAGCAGCACTTCCGAAGCCCTACGCAGAACTGATGAAAGTTCGCAAGATCCTCGAAAGCCACTTCAAAGACGTGCAGGACATCGAGTTCACCGTTCAGGAAGGCAAGCTGTTCATGCTGCAAACCCGCAACGGCAAGCGCACTGCTGCCGCCTCGCTCAAGTTTGCAATGGACATGGTGAAAGAAAAACTCATCGACTGGGAAACTGCCATCCTGCGCAATCCAGCCGAGCAGTTAGAGCAACTCCTCGCGCCAATCTTCGATCTAGCCGACGTAGCAAAAGCCAAAACTCTCGCCACGGGCCTTCCCGCTGGTCCAGGAGCAGCTTCCGGCAAAATTTATCTCAATGCAGAGCGCGCCGTGCTTGCTGAAGCACGTGGCGAGAAAGTTCTGCTTGTCCGCACCGAGACCAGCCCAGAAGACCTACGTGGCATGATCGCAGCGGAAGGCATCCTCACCTCCAAAGGTGGTGTTTCTTCCCACGCCGCACTCGTTGCCCGTCAAATGGGCAAAGTCTGCGTTTGCGGAGCAGGCGGAGTCGATATCAACTACGAAAAACAAACTGTCACCGCGGCAGGTAAAGTTTTCAAAGAAGGTGAATACATGAGCATCGATGGTACCAGCGGTAAAGTCTTCGGCGGTGAGCTGAAAACAGCGCCTTCTGAAATCATTTCCGGCATCGTCAGCGGCAACAAAAAAGCCATGGCTACCGAGAAGTTCAAAGGCTTCCAACAACTGATGCAATGGTGCGAAAAAGCCACTCGCATGTCCGTCCGCACCAACGCCGACACCCCTGAGCAAACCCGTATCGCTCTGGCCTTCGGTGCAAAAGGCATCGGTCTCACCCGCACAGAACACATGTTCTTCGAAGGCGACCGCATCGACGCCATGCGCGAGATGATTCTTGCCACCACCCTCGAAGCTCGCAAAGCGGCCCTAGCGAAACTCCTACCGTATCAACGTCAGGATTTCACCGGCATCTTCACCGTGCTCAAAGGTCTTCCTGCCACGATCCGTTTGCTCGACCCACCACTTCACGAGTTCCTTCCGCACAGCAAAGAGCAACAGCTCGATCTTGCGAAAAAAATCGGCGTAAAAGTAGAAACCATCATCCAACGCGTTGCAGATCTCCACGAGTTCAACCCGATGCTTGGTCACCGCGGTTGCCGTCTCGGCATCGCCTATCCGGAAATCACCGAAATGCAAGCTCGTGCGATTTTCGAAGCCGCTGCTGACGTAGCGAAGAAGAAAATCAAGGTCAAGCCTGAGGTCATGATCCCACTTGTTGGATTCAAACAAGAGTTCGATCTCCAAGCCGAAATCGTACACCGCGTTGCAAAACAAGTCATGGCTGAGAAAAAAGTGAAGTTCGACTACCAAGTCGGCACCATGATCGAAGTCCCACGCGGTGCCCTCACCGCTGACCAGATCGCCGAGAAAGCCGAGTTCTTCAGCTTCGGCACCAACGACCTCACTCAGACCGCACTCGGCATCAGCCGTGACGACATGGGCGCGTTCCTTCTGCCATATGTTGAGAACGACGTGTTCGCGAAGAACCCGTTTGCCACACTCGACACCGTCGGTGTTGGTCAATTGATCGAGACCGCAGTGGCCAAAGGCCGCAAGACTCGTCCAGACATCAAGCTCGGTATCTGCGGCGAACACGGTGGTGATCCTGACTCTGTGGTGTTCTGCCACAACGTCGGTCTCGCTTACGTGAGTTGCTCTCCATATCGCGTGCCTGTTGCTCGCCTCGCTGCCGCACAAGCTGCCATCATGGAAAAACGCGCTAACGCCAGCAAAGCTGCTCCTGCCAAAAAAGCCGCGAAAAAAGCTGCTAAGAAGAGCAAATAACGGAGCGCGGACTTCAGTCCGCATCTCTCCTTAATCAAAACGCCCGCTGCAACCCAGCGGGCGTTTTTCGTTTTCACTGCGATTTCAAAAAAACTCCATTTGACAGATGATGGCATATATGCTATCAAAACCGCGGTGAAACGTGTTGTCATCGATACAAACATTCTCGTTTCTGCTTGCTTGGGTAACATGGGAAGCAGTCATCGTGAAGTTTTACGGCTGTGTCTCAAACGACAAATCCAGCCAATCGTTGGTGTTGCCTTGTTTTGCGAATATGAAGACCTGTTCTTACGATCTGCACTGATGGATAAGAGCTCATTGAACAAACAAGAGCGCCGCGATTTGCTCGATTCCTTTTTGTCCGTTTGCGACTGGATAAAGATTTACTATCTTTGGCGACCAAATTTACCTGATGAAGCAGACAATCACCTCGTCGAGCTCGCGATCGCAGGCGGTGCGAGTTGTATCATCACGCAAAACCTAAAAGACCTGAATCAAGGACAACTTCATTTTCCCAATCTAAAAATTCTAAGTCCCCAACAATTTCTCAAATCCATTTGATATCATGAGCACACTCACCATACGCCTGCCAGATGATAAACATGAACGGTTACGTCAACTCGCGCAACACCGTCAAATAAGCGTCAACAAGTTAATGGAAGAACTCGCATCCATCAGCATTGCGGAGTTCGATGCAGAAACACGCTTTCGCGCAATGGCAGCCATTGGCTCCGTCGAAAAAGGTTTAACTTTGTTGGATCGTTTGGATGCGGATGACCGTAATAAAAAATAGGCCAAGCATCGCACTGCTCTTGTTTTCGCTAGCTACATTCTTTCGCTAAAAATTCAAACACGTTCCAACCATTCCAATCGAAACTGTAGCTTCATCTGCCGCTCAGGCGATGGATCGGGATAGAGGATGGGATACCACGCGCTCATCACGGCAGCCCGTGCGATCAAACAATGATGAAGCGCCTCTGGATCCACCACTCCCCCTGCCGCTTGATAGGCTAACAGAATGGAATCGGCTGTCGCGTGATCCTCTTCGAGGATGCGCGCGTTCCAAATGATCGAGGCGAGATCCCACTCAACTGGTCCGAGAAATGTATCCTCCCAATCCGTCCACAACAGCCCTTCCAAAGTATTCATGAGATTTCCATAATGAGCATCTCCGTGGAGCGCTTGCATCGGCAGGTTTTTCAAGAATGCGTGAGCTGAAACGAGTCGATTCTCAAGTATGCGTAAGGTCGCGATAGGAAAAAGGCTGCGACGTTCCAGATCGTCTAACAATGCGATGCTTTCCGTTACAATCGCAAGTTCCGGAAGCGCATCAGGAAACGTAAGCAGCAGCTGGTGACACTGATAAAGTGTGCGACCGATTTCCTGCGGGTCGGGTGTGCCATCGACTGCCGTCACAAACTGCCAAAAGTTCATCGGGAAACCAAGATGTTCGTAAGGCCCTGGCGGAAGCTCAGCGTGAAGCGGAATCACTGGTGCCCCATGATGAGCTAGATGAATGGCAACAGCGTTTTCTCGCGCAAACCACTCCGTTCCTTGCCGTGGACCATTTTGATCGGTCACGACGCGAGCAACCAGTGTTTCTGTGAGCCGCAGAACCAAGGTGCTGCCGTTTTGCAGAATGTCGCAGCGGTCGGCAAAAATGCCATGAGCAGCTGCAATTTCGGTAGCAGCGCGGATGGGAAGTTTCAGTTCGTCAGGGATCATGTGAACGCGAGAATTAGCGCACGCCGCGATCCATTTGAGAAGCCTCTTTTCATAGCTATTGAATCATAGGGAGTATGCTGAGGCCGATCATATGCAATGAGATCACTGATTTTTGCATTCTGTTAATTCTGAAAAAATTTTGAAATTCTGTTACCATTCGCCAGAAAAAACTAACGAGCATGATCGCGCTTTTATCGGATTCCCACGAAAAAACTTGCACATCATCCTCCTAACAACTAACACTTTCCTCACCCAACCAAGGAGGTTGCTATGAAATCAATTACCACCACAGCACAGAACGGGCTGAGCGGACTTTTGGCGTAAGCCGTCCGGTGGGGCAGCATTTTGACTGATTCCTGCATTTCAGGAAGGTCACCTACTCTACTCCGGTCACTTGTATTTTCGAAGATCATTTACGATCTCGGCGTTCTCCCAGCGGAGAATCACTACTTACGCATCAATCCAATGGAATCTCAGCAACACAAAAAATTGCATGAGCTCTCGCAGCTCTGCACCGAAATCCGTCCGGACGACGGCCTCACACCACTCCAGTGGAAAAAACAACATACCTCACGCAAACGGTCACAGCAAAACGTGAAACGTGATCGACATATTGCCGCCGTGCGCGATACCCTCGATTCCATCATCGCTAGCGATCCCAACTACGATGGATTGCAGATCGAAACCATCGATGCCACGCGCCCCGCTAGCCTTTGCGTCGTCATCACCGCTCATGGGCTCCTGCCTGAACAAGCCGCTGCTGTCGAACAATTCTTGCAAGCAAATGAAGGCTCGCTACGCGCCGTGCTGGCGCAAGAGCTCCATCGCAAACGCACGCCGCATCTTCGCTTCTGCGTGATCGGAACCTAACCACATCCGAATACTCCTCAACGCCCGCAGCTCACCACGCTGCGGGCGTTTCTGTTGATAGGATGATTCTCCTCGGCATGTGCTTGTTTGTCTATGGTCAGGCTTCTCTCGGTGAACATATTGGCGTGTGGCCGACTGCGCGCTTCGGCGATGTGAAGCTCTGGTGGGGCTATCAACTCAAGCCCAAAGAGAGCGCAGAAAATCTGGCAAGTTTTGCCAAGACCCACGACTTTAAAGCAGAAGTAACGGCATGGCAGACATTGCATCCACCTTACCTGCGGCTCTCTAGAATCGTGTCGATAAAAAAACCGCGCTATCCAGAGGACAGCGCGGTTATGATCATTTGTGAAACGATTACTTCTTCACAAGCTTGGTAACACGACCCGTAGCATTCCAGTCTTGCACGTAAATGTTGCCGGATTTGTCAAAGCACAAGCCGTGTGG
>CANHKJ010000199.1 GCA_947460915.1 Verrucomicrobiia bacterium | reverse complement strand
TCAAAGGCACGCAATCGCTCACACTTCAAAACGCAACACCTGCTGCGATTGCCTTGACCGTCGGTCAAAACAACCAGTCCACCGTTTATACGGGTGATCTAACTGGCAGCAGTGCCATTCGGAAAATTGGCACCGGCAATTGGGAATACGATCCCGGCACCGACCACACGAGCACTCTTGCGGGCTTGAATGTATCCGGAGGAACGCTACATCTCAAATCGGGAGCATACACCATCACCGGATCTGCTGGCACAGCTCAACCTGACAGCATGGCAGGCTTCATTGTCTCACGCGGAGGCACACTTCGCCTCGACGGGGCTAGCATCAGCGCCACGGGCGGCACGTATGTTTTTCCAGCAGGAAATACAGCCGGAGGTGCTAACAACTTCATTCTCGATTCCGGCACCTTCGATGGAGGAACACGAGAAGTATTGAATGCATATGGAGCGGCAGGCACCGTCACCATCAATGGAGGAGTTTTCGCCGCTGGAGAGTTTCGTGTTTCTCAATCAGCGACAGGAACCGTCAACCTGAATGGAGGTATTCTACGGGTCACAAAAATCAAACACAGCAATAATGTCGAGATTCTAAACTTCAATGGCGGAACATTGCAAGCTCGTGCCAATGTTATCGACTTCATTACTGCAGAAAACGACAACGCATGGATCAAGGAAAATGGTTTGATTGTCGATACGAACGGCTTCAATGTTACGATCCCCAAACTTCTTGCCGCCGATGTGACATCTGTGGGTGGAGGTCTAACTAAAGCTGGGAATGGCATGCTAACTTTAACTGCTGCGAATACCTACACTGGATTCACAAGTATCAAACAGGGAGATCTGCGCATCAATGTTGATCATAGTTCCGCTACGGGCAATGTCATCGTTGGTGATGACGAGGGTGACTTCGGCTCTGCTATTCTCTCTGGCAACGGTATTGTTGGTGGACCCATCACACTCAACATTGATGGCGCCATTGCTCCGGGAAATGGTCTTGGAGTCTTGAGTACAGGATTCAATGTATCGGGTGAAGGCGAACTCACCATGCAATTGGATGGTGAAGTGGCAGATACCTTAGAGCTTACTGGCAGCGGCGTCATTGACATTTCCGAGCTCAATCTCAATCTCAGCGTAATCAGTGATCCAACACAAACCTCATACATTCTTGTCGAATCGGCATCGGCCATCACCGGTTCTGCTTTTGCTTCCGTGAGTGGTCTGCCTGCCGGATACGCAGTGGTATATGACAACACCTTGCACCAAATTCGCATTGAGGGTACGCCTCCTGCGGCTGGCTATGACGCTTTTGCTGATAGTATTACCGATGTCACCAAGCGCGGCGAGTTGGATGATGCTGATAGCGATGGTATCAGCAACCTGATTGAGTATGCACTTGCAGGGAATCCTAATCTTCCGAATCGACAAATCCTCCCCGCATTTGCAGCCACAGCTACCAATGCTGTTTTCACATTCAAACGCAGCGATGATTCTGAAAACGATACAACCCAAATCTTCCAGTGGAGCACAGATTTGCAAACCTGGAATGATGTCGCTCTCGGCGCAGCAACTGCTGGTATCGTGAGCGTTGTCGAAAACGAAAGTGCCGCCGATGATATCACCGTGACGATTACCAAAGGTACTAACACCAAAATCTTTGGTCGAGTCAAAATCGATAAGCCCTAAACGTAACGTTCTTCAGTCCTGCGTCAGCAAGTGGCGCAGGGCCTTACGATAAGGCGCAGACATCGGAAAAGATTCGAGATCAGTGTCCTCCACCCACTGCTCCCCATTCTTAGGTTCGATGCCATATGCCGCATGAACTATCATGCTCACGCGATATCGAGTAATTGCGTAATTTGCCTCATAGATCACATCCGAATTCGCGATTTCTTCATGTGAGCGCTCGGGAAAACGCCATAGTCCGCGACGACGTGTGCCCTTCTCCATGGCCAATAGCACCCTGTTTTTCTGACGAGCAAAAATGGAGACTTCTTCGATTTGCGTGATCGAAACTTTACCCACTTTGACTGGGAGATTATGAGGCTCGCGTGATTGACAAAACGCCGCCACAGGGCAGGACAGGCAATCGGGAATACCAACTTTACAAAACGTCTGTCCCAGTTCCATCAACGCTGAGTTATACAAACGAGGATGTTTTTGATCTAACAAAACCTCTGCACGCTGCCAACTTCTCTTCACGCCCTCAGTTGAATCAACCGCAGTATCATCCGCGAAGAGTCGAGCAAATATACGCATGACATTGCCATCGACAAGTGGCGATGGCTGATCAAAAGCGAAACTTCGCAATGCCCCCACGGTATAACGCCCAATACCCGGCAAGGCTAACAATTCCTTTTCATGATTTGGAAAAACACCACCGTGATGCGCCATGACAGCACAAGCGGTAGCTTGAAGCATACGCGCTCTGCGGTAATAACCCAGTCCTTCCCAAACTCGCAGCAATTCCTCTTCGGGTGCATTTGCAAGAGTCTGCACATCTGGATAATTACGCATGAAACGCTCATAATAGCCCTTACCTAACACAACGGCGAGGCGTGTTTGTTGCAACATCACTTCGCTGACCAATATGGCATAAGGATCTCGCGTGCGGCGCCATGGATAATCTCTGCCGCATTTCGTAAACCATGTACGCAATGCCAGCCGAAATTCAGGCGTGGCCTCGATGGGGTCTTTAGTGGCGATCGGCTTGAGCACAGCCCAGCAAAGCATAGTTTCCTCCATCCGCAATGCATTTCCCTCATTTTTTGCTGTATGATGTCTGCAAACTCAAGCATGATTTGTGGGACGAAAGATGAACTCTCACACCGCACCACTCACAACGCTGCAATGCAAAAAGCTTCGAGATTTGCTGAAAGCGCAGGACTTCGAGTTCGTCGAAAAGCCCTATACACTTTTCTCAGCAAAAAAAGGAAAGCTCAGTGTGAGTGTCTATGAAAAAGGTCCCAAGGTGCTAATTCAGGGAAAAGATACCCGCGATTTCATCGAGTTTCATCTTGAACCTGAAGTGCTCGGAGTAGCAACGATGGGTTATGAAGAAATTCATGACCCGCAGATGTTTTCACCACACTTTGGCATCGATGAAAGCGGCAAGGGCGATTACTTCGGACCATTGGTCATTGCGGGAGTATACACCGATCACGAGATCACTAGGCAATTGATGAAGGCCGGCATAATGGACTCGAAAAAAGTCAACAGCGCCGCGAAAATCAGGCAACTCGCTGAGGTCATTCGTAGCACACCAGGTGTGGAATTTTACATCATGACACTCCCCCCACAACGCTACAATGAAACCTATCAACAATTTGGAAATCTCAACAAAATGCTGGCTTGGGGTCATTCCAGCGTGATTGAAAAATTGCTACAACTCGTCCCTGATTGCCCACGGACACTGAGCGACCAATTCGCCAAACCATTTGTTCTGCAAAAGGCGCTAGCGGCAAAAAAGCTGAAAATTGCCCTCGATCAGCGGACTGGAGGAGAGTCGGATATCGCCGTAGCCGCAGCATCGATTCTTGCTCGCGAAAGATTCGTCGAATGGATGGATAAAACCTCCGTTGCTGGCGGGATAACACTGCCACTTGGTGCCTCAGCCTCAGTGATTTCGGCAGCAAAGAAGGTCATACAGAAGCATGGTAACGAGGCACTGGATAAGGTAGCTAAACTCCATTTTAAGACCACTCAGCAAGTGATCGGCGACCTCACCTAACAAAAAAAATCACCAAAAAAGCATTTTTTTCGCGACAAACTCGTGATTCTATGGCTTACAAATTGCTCACCCCCAGCAGCATATCATTATCAATTATCAGTAGCCATGTCCACACTCACGAAGCGCAATCTCATTGCCGACATCACGAACAAACTCAGCCACCGCGAGCTAACCCAGACACTTGTGACGGAAATCGTCGATCAATTCATGGACTCCGTGACCGAGCAACTGTGCTTGGGTGAAAAAGTCATCATCAGGAATTTTGGCGTGTTCCAAGTGTCGGAAATCAAGGCTAAGGTCGGCCGTAATCCTCGCAACCCAAGCAAGGCGATTCACATTCCTGCCTGCGCTGTGGTAAAGTTCAAGCCCGGCAAGGAACTCAAGGAAAAAGTATCACAAACCTTGCCCATCATTCGCGAAAAAAAGGCATAAGAGTCACGGTCACTTCTGCGCAATTTTCACACCGAAAACGGTGCCAATTTTTCTAATAAACGTATGCTGCGTGGGGTCCGCAGCAAGAAACCATTGCTCGAAGTGTTCTTTCAGCCTTTGCTCCTCACTCGGCACCATCATACGATAATGCTGTAGGGAATCCCACCCAACAGGCTCCGCCTCAAAGATCGGCAGCAATTCCAGCGCGATGCGACAATTATGCTCGCGCATAGTGGGGTTTTTCCGCAGATCATTTTCTACCTCAGCAAACCATGATGAAAAGGGCTGCCGATACGCCTTTCGAGTGTTCTCAATTCGCTCATCTGCATAAGAATTGAGGTGATCTGCATATTCTTTCCAATTTGGATACGGTGGCTGAGATTGCCAAGCCTCGGACATTGCTCGCAAAGAAAATAGAGAAGCAACTTCGCAAAGACACTCCTCTAACCAAAAATTCGGACCCGGCTGTCGCAGATTGCGTTTGCGCCAATCGCCCGTGTGACCAATCAGAGCGTGACAAAATTCATGGGCAAACTGAAAAGCATACTGAGCCCAAAAAGTCTGCTTTGTGGCCAACCCGATCGACACACAAGAATCCGCAGTATGATCAAAATGACATATCGGATACTGCTCGTGCTGGTAAATCGAAAATCCTGCAATCTGCCATTGTGTGCTAGTGCAATGACGCCAAATGGTTTCAGCCGACGAACGCAAGACCTCTTCGATGTTTTCCTTTAGCCCCTCGCCGAATCCATCGCCGATCTGAAAGCGCAAATCTCGATGATTTTTCTCTACTTCTAACGCTTGTGCAAAAGCTGAAAAAAAACCTCCATGGCCCACTACGGCACCAAGAGTCATGGCGAAACATCTACGTCTAGTCAAAGTTGACATTGAGAAGGCTACGCTTACTTGGGTCGATTCTTTCAACTACGCTCTTCTTTGCGCAACATCCAGTTCAACAAAGGACCACACATTGCTGTGGTGATTAAGCACATCAGCACAAACATTGTAAACAGGGTATCGTTGAGTAAGCCAAGACCTTTGCCAACATTAACCGCGATCAATCCCATCAGCGCTCTTGTATTCAAGAGCGTGCCAATCTTAAAGGCATCAGCGTGCGATTCACCACCAAGCCGAGCGCCTACATAACAGCAGCCAAGTTTTGCGGTGACTGAGGCTGTCAGAACCACAGCCAATCCCCACCATTGCCATGGCGTGAGATTTTGTAAATTTACATTGAGACCATTGTTGGTGAAGAATATCGGAACAAAAGCAACCACCACCAGAGCTCCAAACTTTTGCGTCCACGCCTCTGCAAGGCGGCGCTCTTGATGCAAACTCACACCTAGTAAAAATGCGCCAAAAATCGTAAAGATCCCGAGGTGATAGGTGCATAAACAGGAGAGAAATAAGGCAATGAATAACAATGCCAGGAACGATGATGGCAAAGGATCATGATCCGAGGAAAGATGTCGATAGGCCCTACGCAATAGCGGCCCAGCGATGCGGAACATCACCAACACATAAAAAGCAATGCCACCCAATTGCCAAAGTAACGGAGTGATCGCAAAGGCCTGATTTTTTGCCCATGCGGTAGCCAATGCTCCCGCAGAAGCTAGCAAAATCCAGCCAACTACATCGTCAAGCGCCGCAGCTGTGATCGAAAGTACGGCAAAGGG
>CANHKJ010000198.1 GCA_947460915.1 Verrucomicrobiia bacterium | reverse complement strand
CGGGTGCCGATGGCTTGTGTGTTGCGATTGTCGTTTTCGGCGATGTCTAACAAACGCTCGGGACGACGACCGTTGGCGATCCAGGTTTCGATGCCATTTTCCACAGCGTATTGCACGGCGGTCAACTTCGATGCCATGCCGCCGATGGAAAAGCGGCCTTGGTCATCGCGCACGAAATTCATTACGTCCTCGACTTTTTCCACCGTCGGGATCGGCGCATCTGAGCCTGGAGCGAGCAGGCCCTCGGCACTGGTCAACAAAATCAAGCGCTTGGCGCCAGTGAGAACGGCGACGCGGGAAGAGAGTTGATCGTTGTCGCCGACTTTCAATTCATCAATCGCGACCGAATCGTTTTCATTGATGATCGGGATGATGCGCGGCTCAGCCAGCAAGCGATGCAAGGTGCTAGAGATGTGAGAAAATCGTTCGCCCAGATCGGCCGCGGTGAGTAGCACCTGAGCGACCGTGATGTTAAAGTTGGCAAAAATGCTGCCATAGGTTTGCATCAAACGCGCTTGGCCCACGGCGGCGCAGGCCTGGCGAGTAACGATGTCGCGCGGATAGCCATCGAGCTGAAACGATGCCACACCCGAGCCCACAGCACCCGAAGAAACCAACAAGCAGCGATGCCCCGCATCCATCAAGGCCGCGAGGGCGGTGACAAGACGCACAACCGCCGCGCCATCCAGCGTGCCGTCCTCGACGCGCGTCAAAACGCCCGTACCGACTTTGACAATCGTAAGATCCGAGATGCTGTGAGAAATAGGTGTAGTGCTCATGGAAAATGGTGTGCGCACGCAGTGCAACCGATTTTTCGCCCTTTGGCGATGCAAAATCGTGTCAGAAGCGGGAACTCTATGCAACGAAGAGTAGATTTAAGTTACGACGTAGAAATGGGGTTTTCGTTAGCGATTTTTCTCGAATCCCCCACCGATTGATGGTCGCGAACGGTAAATGAAGCTGTGAATTTCTCGTTGTGTATTCACAATGAACGACTTGACTAATTGTATAGCGAGGTATACAATTGGTCATGATTAAGCCGCCCTTGCCTCCTCAGCCGATCAAACGCTCTGCGACTACTACAGCCCGTGAACGCTTGGTTGGATTTCCCATTTTGACAATTACGGGGCCGCGCCAATCGGGAAAAACAACGCTGTCACGACTTCTTGCTCCCGAATTGCCCTACTTCTCGCTGGAAGACCCTGACACTCGTTCCTTCGCTCGTGAAGATCCTCGTGCCTTTTTGCGGCAAGCTTCTGATGGCGCGATCTTTGACGAAGTCCAGCGGGTACCCGAACTGTTTTCCTACCTACAGGGTGTCGTCGATTCCGACCGTCGTATGGGGCGTTTCATCCTGACTGGTTCGAGCCAATTTGAGTTGATCGAATCCATCACGCAGAGTTTGGCGGGACGCGCCTCCATGCTCACCCTGCTTCCTTTTTCTCTCGCTGAGCTTCAAGAGGCAAAACGAGCTCCAGCATCCGTGGATGAGCTGCTCTATCGTGGTCTTTTCCCTCCGACCTACGACCGTCCGATTGAGCCCAGCATTTGGATTCAGGACTACATCGGCACTTATTTGGAGCGTGACGTCAGGCAAATCTTGAAAATTCAGGATCTCGCCACCTTTCAACGTTTTATTCAACTCTGTGCGGGTCGAATCGGCCAGTTGCTGAATCTTTCATCTCTGGCGTCCGATACAGGAATCACCCGCGCCACCGCAGAATCTTGGTTGTCTGTTCTTCAGGCCAGTCATTTGATCTTTCTCGTGCGTCCTTGGTTTACGAATGCCTCGAAAAGGTTCATCAAAACCCCAAAGCTTTATTTCTGCGATCCGGGTTTGGCTTCATGGTTCTTGGGCATTCGGCATGCTGGACACGTAACCGCTCACCCGCAACGCGGAGCGCTTTTCGAGAATTGGGTAATGACAGAATTGCTCAAGGCACAGACGAATTCTGGGCAAAAACCATCGCTCTATTTCCTTCGTGACAAAGAAGGGCACGAAGTCGATGCCATTGTCGAAACGGCTCCTAACACATTTCAGGCAATCGAAGTGAAATCAGGAGAAACCGTCGCATCAGATGCTTTCGCGGGGCTGGACTTCTGGCGCAATCATCTAACAGATATGCAATTAGTGCCATGGCTCGTGCATGGAGGAATCGCACTCCAGCAACGTGAAAAGGCGACCGTTCTTCCATGGAGTAATCTGAGTCCGTTGATGGAATCTCTCGTGGAATGATGAGTGTATCAGAAACACCGCTTTGTTTGCGTTGTAGTTCTGCATGCAAACTCGGGATCTAGCTAAAGAAATTGATTTTTTTACCCTTGGTCATGCAAAATCGCAGTGTCAGAAGGAGAGGGGGATGTAAGGAATAGTCGGCGATCCCATTGATCACTTTGTATTATGACGTATGATTCTCGGGTGAATCAGGATGATCATTTCTTTACACGTTGAGTTTTTCGTTCTGGAAGAAAATAATTTAGTAGCAATGGCACTTTTACCTGCGATGGGAGCAGCGTTGAATCCTGTGGTTGTATTTTCCAGAAATAGCCCACCTAACAACACACCTTGATTATTGGGAATAATGACTCTCGTTAGATTATTGGGAATCGCATGATCCTTTCCCTTAGAGATTGTGATATCAAGCGTCAGCTCATCGCTCGAATTGACTAGGGCCACCACCTCGAGAGAAAACGGCCCTTCGCGAAATTCGTAGTCGGCGATTGAGGCGCTTGCGGGAGGTTCGCTATAGCCGGTCCAAGGTATCGCGATTTGTTGTCCACATGAAATGACTGCTTTTTGATGATGGGTAGTAAAAACGGTCGGACGTGAAATCACATTAAATTCGCCAGTCGCTATCAGTGACTCCAAATAGTCTGTTTGATTTTCTCCAACTCTGCCGTAATAAACTAAAAAACTATCGCCAACACCTGCGTTCTGACTATCTTTCTCTGTTGAAAATACATTTTCGGATACAGGCAGTAGCCCGCCCTTATTGCGAGCCAAGGTGCCATGTTTGTTTTCATCGAGGTTTTGAAACCAATCGAGGATATTGTTTTGGCTGTTGTGCAATGTGAGCTCTCCAAATACGCACGAGATCATTACTTGATCCGTATGGAAATGGTCTGCGTTGCTACCGAAACCGCTTGAAATACATTGCTGTGATGTTTCGTCTGTGCGTTGTGTTGATTTATTGCTATCAATTTGACTGGTGATTCTGCAAATCCCAATAGCTCTGTAGCCTGCATATGCAATGATCATTGCCAATGCGGAGGAATAAAGAGCGATCGTTAGACGTTTTGAAAACATGTTCTATTGGAGTATAACCGCTGGGACGCAGATGTGTTTGTAATGATAACGATACTGCGAATCATTGATTTAGAAATGGCGCATGTAGCTAAGAAGGCTTCATCATACCGACTTTGGTATTGGGTTCCCATTGCAAACCCCAGTCGCGCATGGCTTTGAGGAGAGGTTTGAGGGCTTGTCCTTTTTCTGTGAGTTGGTAGGCTTGGCGCAGTGATCCGTCTTTGGCGGGCATTTGCTCGGCGATGCCGTGGCGGAGGAGTCGGGCGAGGCGATCGCTGAGAATGTTGGTGGGAATGCCCTCGGGTGAGGCGCTAAATTCTTTAAAGCGCGAGCGACCGAACATCAGGTCACGGATGACAAGCAAGGTCCAACGATCGCCGCAAATATCGAGAACACAGGCCACAGGGCAGGGCGAGCGCAAAGAGTCGCCTGCTGCGTTTGTGAGGGCGGAGGAATTTCGGGCATTTTGGGGTTTCTCCTTCGGCATGGGGAAAGTGTATCACAAACATTACTTGCAATCCAAAAGTATTTTTGCTTGCATTTTGAAAGTAACATGCAAAGGTATGGGTGACATGACTGCAAGCAACACTCCTCAACTCGCTCCGCCAGGCGCAGGTCTGCCGTTTCCTGAAAATCGCATTGCGCCAATTCTGTTAGGGGTCAAGCGCTGGACAGGAAATCCGCAATCGTACACTGCGAAGTTTGTGGCAGAGCGGCAGTTGATTCACTCTCTGATATCAGGGAAGAGCGATGCGGAGCTATCGAAGCAGGTGTTGATTGCCCGTCCGCCAGGATTGGAGGATAGCAGTCGCTATTGGTCGGTGTGGATGACCTTGGATCATCTTCGCATTGTGCATCATGCCTTCATCGGCGTGCTGGAATCGTTGGCGAACGAGCAAGTGCCAGCTGGTGAGGCAAGCACAGCAGCGGTCAAGCCGGATAAAGCGGTTACTGCATCGGTGGTGGCGGAGTATGAGGCCTCATGCGAGGCGTTGCTGGCGACGATCGCCAAAATTACCAATTTCAAAACGACGGCGAAATTTCCGCATCCATGGTTTGGGCCGATGGATGCGCATGGTTGGTTGGCGTTGAGCGGCGGGCACATGGCGATCCATCGGACGCAGATCGAACGAATTTTGAAAGGGCTGTAAATGATGAACCGTCCTTTATCGCTGACCACAGATCCGATTCCGCAACTCACTTGGCGCATTGCCTTGCCTGCGAGCGTGGGAATGTTTTTCAACACGATGTTCAACTTTGTGGACACGTATTGTGCAGGCCTATTAGGCACTGAGGCCTTGGCTGCATTATCAGTTTCGTTTCCGTTATTTTTCCTGATGATCGCCGTCGGCAGTGGCTTGAGTCAGGGAGCCACGGCGATGATTTCCCATGCGCTTGGGGCAGCGGATGTCGCAGCGGCAAGGCGCTTGTTCGCACAATCGTTAGTCTTCGCGATCTCGGCAGGTTTCATGCTCACCGTATTCGGTTTGTTGGCGGGGCCTACCAGTTTTCGGCTCTTAGGAGCGGAGGGAACTTGGCTCGCGCAGACGCTCAGTTACATGAATATGATCTTTTCTGGCGCGATGTTTTTCGTGGTCAGCATGGCCTTGAATGCAGGGTTATCGGCGCAAGGAGAAACGAGGGTTTATCGGAATTTTTTGATCATTGGATTTTTTGCGAACTGTGCACTGAACCCGATGTTGATGTGGGGTTGGAGTATGGTTCCTGCGATGGGAGTAGCAGGACTGGCGCTAGCGACGGTGATCATTCAGGTGGGCGGCTGTGTGATGCTGTGGAAAGGTGTCAGCAAAACCAAGCTCGCAGAGGGCTTGAGTGCCGCGGATTTTCGGCCTGATCTGAAGTCGATTCGTGAGATTGCGGGACAGTCAATACCGGCGGCTTTGAACATGATGACAATCGCCATGGGGATCATAGTGATGGTTTGGTATGTAAAACATTTCGGCCAAGCGGCGGTGGCGGCGATTGGGATTGCCACACGCATCGAGCAAATCGTCTTGATGCCTGCGATCGGACTCGGCACCGCGATCTTGAGTATCGTAGGGCAAAACCACGGTGCTAGACTGCCGAATCGGGTGCGCGAGGCATGGCTGACAAACATTCGTCACGGTGTTGGCATGATGGTGATCGGTGGTGCGCTGGTGTGGATGTTCGGAGGATGGATGATGGGCGTTTTATCGAAAGATCCCGAAGTGATTGTCATTGGCACCCGCTATCTGCGCATTGCGGCGATTACCTTAGCTGCCTATCCGATTCTTTTCGTCACGGTGTTTATGATGCAGGGTTTGAAGCGTCCTAGCTATGGATTGTGGATCGGGATCTACCGGCAAGTTGTCGCACCGATCGCCGCCTACCATTTGCTCGCCTTCACTCTTGGCTGGGGCATTGCAGGCATTTGGTGGGGCATGTCGATCGTCACATGGAGCGCAGGAATTTTCGCCCTATGGTGGGGCTGGAAAGTTTGCCGCAAGGGTGTGGGGTCTTGAATGTTTTACACGATGAAATGCAAGCGTGGGACTGTCCT
>CANHKJ010000197.1 GCA_947460915.1 Verrucomicrobiia bacterium | reverse complement strand
GACCAAGCCAAACCGTATGGTGTCGCCGTGCTGGTATTGTTGATGTTGTAATTTTGCCCTTCCCAAATGACCCGCATTTCATATTGACCCGCATCGCTCAAGGTCATGCGCAAGTGCTCAGCCGTGCCGATCGGCGCTTCCGAACGTCCGATCATGACATCACCTAACAACTCATCAAGACGCCACAACTCTAACGAAAGATTGCTCAGTGCAAGGTCGACCGCACTATCGAGATCATCGGTAAAGTCGCGTTCTGCAAACCACGTGAGCACGGCAGAAAATTGACTTCCCGCAGCGAGAGATTGCGCCAAGGTATAAATGTTCGCAGAGCTTTGAATCGAACCGAGATCCCAGCCTGTGGAGGCAATTGCTGACGAACCGCCATTGCCTGCGACGCCTAAAGTGGTGAGACCATCGGTCGCATAAATGGAAGGAGCAAGCAGTTGCGAGTTCCCCAAATAAATGGTGTGCGCTTGTTGCAAATCCAAGGCGCCAGCCCCGCTTGCTAGATCCAGAGCCTGCAAGGTTCGGGTGACTGTTCCATCCTGAAATTGTCCATTGTCCCATCCTACGGTAGGCGATGCACTTGCCATCATCACGGACTTAATCACGAGAGGATGAGTCATTTCGGCAACGCCGTACGACTTTCCAGCATCGATCATCAAGGCCGCGGCACCCGCAACAATCGGAGCTGCAAAACTCGTGCCTGCCATGTCGGAAATGTAGTATTGCCCATTGCCACCCGTTGAGTCGATACCAGCAATGTGGCCGCCACTCATGCCGCCATAAAATGCGAGCGTAAGATGATCTCCCGGCGCCGCGATGTCCACAGTAGCTCGGGCGTTGGGCGTGATCGTTTCAGTTTGGGGATTGTAAAAATCACTCCTGCCACGACTCGAAAAATCTGCCACGCGATCATAGGCTAGATTGCTCGCGCTGTTCGTAAGCGCCGCCACACTGATGCCATTGTAACCCGTAGCTGGTGCACCGACGGTATTGGCACCAGGTCCAGTATTTCCCGCAGCAAAAACACCAACCACACCGTTGTTGCGAATCAAGGCATCCACCATCACCGTCACGGCATCTGCACCTGTTGACTCGTCGTAGCCCCAGCTACTATTGATCACATCGGCGCGCACTCCGTTGATGCCCGTCTGCATCGCCGTACGATAAGCATAAGTCACACTGGCATCAGTGATGGAAAATCCGCCGACGTATTGATCGAGCGGATCACCCACCCACTGCGTCGCAATGGAACCAGCCCAGATGGTCGCTCCAGAAGCGATGCCGTCTTGGTAGGTGTAGAGTCCACTGCCGCCGAGCGCTTGGCCGACCATGGTGGCGTGCCAGTCCACTTGTCCCAAGGAAGTGGCGGAGATCGATGGATCGTAGATCGACTGCGAAATGCGCCCCGTTGTCGACTCATGAGCACCCCATACCGCCCCGGCCTCGATGTTGGCAACGACAGCGTTTTGTCCAAAAAATCCCTGATTGTAAAAGGCATCCGCGCCGATGACTTCGTTGATGTAAACGCCATTAAAAATCGACGTCCCGCCCAAGCTACTGACCAATGCCGAGGCTGAGCCTGTGCAGGCGATGCAAAACACGAGAGAAATGCCGCTCACGCTAAACAACGCGCCTTGCGGAAAAGTGGTGGTTTTTTTCATCATTGGCCCGCCGATGATGCTATCGATGATCCACACGCTGTCAGCAAAAATTTTCGTCGCTTTGCTTGCATTTGTCCTCCTTTCTGGCACAGGTATGCGGCGTGCCCGCGAACCCAAGAATCCTACGATTGCCTGCTTGGCTGGCACGCTATGGAAGCTTGCCGCGCAGCATCATCTTATTTGCCATCGGCCAATTTTTAATCAACCTGATCAACACGGCTCAGTTCCTGTTGCTCAATCTTTACTTAAAAGCGCAGAATCTCGATGATCCAGCGATCGCAGCGCTGACATCGCAACGCTTTGTGGCCACGTTTTTTCTCGCGATCCCCGCAGGCTTGTGGCTGCGTCGTCAGCGCCTGCGTTGGCCATTGGTGATCAGTGCTGTGATGTTTCCACTCATGGCTCTCGCCTCGCTGGAAGCGGTGCAATATCGGGCGATGAATCTTGCATCGCTATGTTTTTTGCTGATGGGTTTTGCTGGACTGCTTCTCAATGTCGCGAGTTTGCCCTTGGCGATGCGCATTGTGCCGAAGGAAAAAACCAGCGAAGCACTGAGCTTGTTGTTTGCGACTTGGGCGGCAGCTAGCATTTGCGGCGGCGTGGTATCGAGTGTGCTTCAAAGCATCGGCGAATGCCATGTTTTCGGGTATCGCGTGGTGTTAGACGAGTATGCCACATTGCTGCTTCTCACCATTGCCGGACTTGGCGCGCCGTTTCTCTATGCGCGCTTGCCCGATCCAGCACCTGAGAAATCGAGTGAAAAACATTGGCTGCATGTGCATCGTGAAGATTACCCCATATTACTGCGATCTTTGCTGCCCACGCTAGCGGTAGCCACGGGTGCGGGATTGAGCATTCAATTCATGAATTTGTTTTTCCACAGCGTTCATCATGTCAGCGCTGCGAGTTACTCGGCCTATGGATCCTTGAGCAATGTGCTGGTACTTTTTGCAGGATTGCTGGTGCCCGAGGTCAAGCGTAAGTTCGGTTGGCATGGATCCATCATCGGTGTGCAAGGAGCCGCGGTATTGCTGTTAGCCGTGATGGGCCTCACCGAACTCGGCCATGGCCTATGGTGGGCGATGCCTCTCGCTGTGTTTTGTTTCATCCTGCGCCAACCCTTGATGAGCATGGCAGGCCCAGCGATCAGCGAGTTGACGATGACCTACGTGGGCGAGCGCAATCGCGAACTAATCAGCGCATGCAATGGTGCCATCTGGAGCGGAGCTTGGTGGCTAGCAGCAAGAGTTTTTCAAGTATTGCGCACCTGGGATGTTCCCTATTACGCGATCTTCGTCACTACCGCACTGCTCTATGCCCTAGGCATGTTTTTTTACCGTCGGGTAATACGCCAAGTAGAAGCAGAACCTGATCCCCAGTCCACCACACCCGCACAAGCTGATCCGGTCTGAGGTGAAAAATTCGATCACCTCACAATCAGTCGCGCCCATTGTGTTCTGCGCGGATTTCATGTTCGAGTTCCTTTTCTACCAAGGCATCAGGTTTTTCTGTGCCGTATCGCGTGCTGTAGTGATAGGCTAACAGTTTTCGTGCAAAGTCCGGTGTCGACTTCATCCGTGCCAAAAGCTGACGCAAGGTCTGCGCGGGCGAATGCGCGAGCTGATTCACACGCAAGTATTGAAGAAATGCTTGGTAATAGCCAGGAGCTGGTAGAGCCATCGACCGCGATGAAGCAGGGGCTCGTGTGCGTTCCGCTCTACGCGCGAAAAACAGCGCGGCACTCATGCAGAGCACAAAGATTCCTAAAAGCGCGCTGCTCAGGGGGGCGACAGGCAGAGGCGATGAGGAATCCTCTGTCGCCTGCTCAGGCTGTTGCATATCGGTCAATGGTGATGCGTCAGGCGGAGCAGGTTGACTATTGCCAATCGATGCCGGCGGTGTGCAATCCATCACTACCCAACCAATGCCATCAATCAATACTTCTGTCCATGCATGCGCCTCCCGCGCACGAAAAACAAACAAATTACTAGATTCATAGTAAGTTCCACCAGCCCATCCGTATGCGATCCGTGCGGGTATGCCTAGCGCACGCGCACAAAGAGCACCTGCCGTAGCAAACATTTCACAATGACCACGTTTTTCGTGAAAGAGAAAATTTTCTAACGGATCAAGATTCTCTGGATTTTCGATATCGAGCGAATACGCGCACTCTTGCCGGATGGCATCACGGATTTGCTTGAGTTGCGATTTCAACGTGCCTGGCGTGATGGATTCTGCATTCAAGCCACGAATGCCGATTTCAATATTTTTCTCCACAGGCAATGCCAACCAAGGCGACGGCACCGAGGTGCGCGGTGCAGCTCGTGCATCATCAGTGAGATCATCAATTTGCAAGGGCTGAGAACGTGCACGATAGCGGTAACCCGTACCTGCGGCTAGGGCAGGCAATACCAATACGCCATCACCTCGATACGATAGTGGTTCGATCGCCACGTCACGCATCCCTTGCAAGGACAGCATCGGTGATTGCCCCGAGGGATCGACAGAGTGAAAGATCTCGTAGGAATACAAACGACCAAGGCGTTGTGGGAAACGCGGCGCTGATGAGGTATCGTTCGGTGTGAGCGACCATGCCGCATTCTGATAGGTGCCGAGCGCAAAGGCACTCACGTAAGCGCGTGCGGTAAGCAATGCGGCCGCATCTGCGGGCGAGTCTATTTGCACAAATACCTCTGGTTGCGTGCCGGGACGCAAGTTCGCGCGGCGTGGCAAAGCTCGAATCGTTTGATCATTCCACAGCCAGTTCCCCGACTGCGCTTTGGGTGCCGCCGTTTGCTGCTCAATCAATGGCAAGGTGCTCCGCTTTTCCGGAAACCAACGCTCTTGTACAGCATCTGCTCCGCGTTCTAACACCGAAGGAACATGCAGAAAAAATAGCAAGCTAGCTGCCACATACATCACCAACCATAACCAGTGTCGCTTGCTTGTCTGATAAAATCCTCGTGGCAAAAGCAGGGCCAATGTGCACGCAAAAATCAAACCCATCCACAACGCGCGCACTGTGCTGTCCGCAATCGGAATGATCCGAAAGTGAAGCATGCACAAGAGCGCAAGACTACTCAGCCACGTAAGAATTGTTTTCATGCCGCACTTCGACGAAATTTCTGCCGCTTGACATCATCGGCACTACTGACATGGACCACGGACACTTGACGCGCCACTACATGCATCAACCAGCCACTCGATGGCATATCAGAAAAAATCCACAACGAGTGATCCGCCTCGACTAACTGCTGAGCACGAGAAAAATCGTGTCGCTCCGTGTGCTGCGATCGCACGACACGCGCCAATCGATGCAATGTCTGATGCAATTGCGCTCGGTTGTTGCACGGGTGTTCTACCCAGTCATCGAAGTCTGTCATAAGCGTAACGGGAATCGCACGACCCACCAAATAACGCAAAGTTCCGCACAACTGCGATAAGGATTTTTCAAACAACTCCGGGCGGATGATCGCACGATCACTGGAATATGAGTGAAACATCAGCGTGATTGCTTTCGGGAAAAATCCCGGCGGATCCGTTTCTGCAACGATCCAACTATCGCCGCGTGCAAAGGACCGTGCGCTCGCCGCGATGTGCATCGCTTTCATCGAATCGCCCGCACGCCATGGTCTCAGCCCCCGCAACTCACCTGCCGACGCCCCCAACGATGCTCCTTGTGCTGGATTCGCATCGCGCAAGAGACCGATGAATGCCAATTGCCGTGGCATCATCGGACGAGGAAAGATGGTCAGCTCATGTTCTAACAACTGCACGCTGGTGTGCTCCCAAAGAGCAAATGGAAAATGCGAGGAAAAGTGGCACTGCAGCTCTCTGCTACATCCTCGCTTGGGCAATACCATCATCGCATCAACTGAAAAACTTTCGCCTTGCGTGAGGCGCTTGATTTTCCCCTCGTTCACGGAGTTACCCGACAAGACAAGTCGATACTCCACATCATAGCGCGCGCTCCATCCACCTAGAAGCGCACAGGAAAAGCGCATCGGCAGGCGATGCCCCGCATAGCCACTTTGCGCAGCTTGTATGATCGGTGCCAGCTTGCTCAAATTAGCGCGCCCCATCCACCGCGCCGCTCCTAGCAAAATCATCATTGCCAGCCCTAACGCTGCCATCAGTCCATCAATGCGCACCAGACCCAACAACAAAATGACCACAGCAACAGCGGAAAAAATCGCACCTTGTT
>CANHKJ010000196.1 GCA_947460915.1 Verrucomicrobiia bacterium | reverse complement strand
TGACGACAAAGCTCGATGGTTTCATCAATTTGCCCCTTGAGCTCGCGCAAATGAATCACCGGATCAAGAAGTCCTGTTGGGCGAATGATTTGCTCAACGATGAGCGGAAAGCCCGCTTTGTTGACGTGGAATGAATCTAACGAATCATCAGCACCACTGGGCTTGATGCGCAGTTTTTTTCGATCCACATAACCAATTTGATCGGGTCGTGTTTTCACCGCGATGTAGCCTTTGTTATCGGGTCGTGAGTTTACTTGCTCGAATGCACTCGGCGTAGCACTGACATAGACACGTTGATGAGTCATGTCCATGAATTCCGAAAATTGTAGTGGTCGATTGTCCATCGCACTAGGAAGTCGAAAGCCGTGTTCCACCAATACACTCTTGCGCGATTTATCACCTTCATACATGCCGCCAATCTGCGGAATCGTGACGTGACTTTCATCGACGAGCAGCAAGTAATCTTTCGGAAAAAAGTCGAGCAAGGTGTAGGGGCGCGCGCCCGGTTCACGCCCGGTGATGTGTCGAGCGTAGTTCTCGATGCCTTGGCAAAATCCCATCTCGCGCATCATTTCCAGATCGTAGTCCGTGCGCATTTTGATCCGCTGCGCTTCTAACAACTTTTTGTTAGCTTCGAGATCAGCGACGCGTGCATTCAGTTCTTCCTGAATCGACTTCATCGCCTTCTTGAGCTTGTCCGCGGGGGTGGCGAATTGTTTGGCGGGGAAAAAAATCGTCGAATCAAGACGTTCCATGATCGCCCCTGTGAGCACATCCACACTGCTGATGCGTTCGATTTCATCGCCAAAAAATTCCACACGAATCGCCGTTTTTTCCAGATAGGCAGGGTGAGCTTCGACCACATCACCACGCACCCGAAAATTCCCCCGTCCAAAAGCGATGTCGTTGCGCTCAAACATCAACTGACATAGCATGGCGATCATTTCATCTCTAGCGATCTGATCACCCACCTTGATCGGATACATCATGTTTGAGTAATCGTCAGGCGATCCCAAACCGTAAATGCAGGACACCGAGGCGATGACAATGGTGTCTTCGCGCGTCAACAACGAGCCCATCGTACTCAGTCGCAAACGCTCGATCTCATCATTAATCGATGAATCTTTCTCGATGTAAGTATCCGTGCGCGGAATGTAGGCTTCGGGTTGGTAGTAATCGAAATACGAGACAAAGTATTCAACAGCATTATGGGGAAAGAAATTTTTGAACTCGGAGTAAAGCTGAGCCGCAAGCGTTTTGTTGTGACTCATGATCAAGGTCGGCTTATTAACCCGCTGAATCAAGTTCGCCATCGTAAACGTTTTCCCCGAACCCGTGACACCTAGCAAAGTCTGATGACCATTGCCCGCGAGAATCGATCGCGTCAGCTTTTCAATCGCCTGATGCTGATCGCCGCTCGGTGTGTAATCGCTCGCCAGTTGAAAATCCATGTCTTGACCCAACATGCACCCGCAATGGCTTACTCGCAACGAAAATTATGAGCGTCGACTTATGCACCAGCCCATGGCAAAGAAAACGAAGCATTGACAGTGCAAGCTCGCTGGTATTGGCTCACGACGTGCCCGCTCAACACAATATCCGCCGCGCTGCTCATGCCGCCCTTCACGCCTGGGGAAACGGCCATGACTATGCCGAAACCTTGGTGGAACGCCATGCCCAACGCTACCAACTTTCCGCCTCTGATCGCGGCTTGCTTAATGCCATCATTTTTGGCGTACTGCGTCATCGGCGTGTGCTCGATGCCATCATTTCTGAAATGCGCCGCGGCAAACTCGACAACGATGCCCGCGATCTCTTACGCATCGGACTTTTCCAAATTCTCATTCTCAACATTGCTGATCATGCCGCCGTTAACGAAACAGTAGAAGCCGGAAAATCCAACATCCGCGGCCTACTCAATGCCTGCCTACGCCGTGCTGCTGGGCAAAAAGCAAAAATGTTAGAGGCGCTTGATGACTTGCCACCTGCCGAGCTCTACTCTCATCCTGATTGGCTCTACAAGCGCTGGCGCAAGCACTATGGTGCCGATGCTGCGATCTCTCTGATGCAGTGGAATCAAGAGCCCGCAGAGAACTACGCCCGCTACAATCCTCTCAGCAAGCTCCCCTGTCCTCTGGAAAACCCTTTGCCTGATACGCCGGGATTTTATCCCATCGAGGGCGCAGTACCGATGAAATTGATCCGCGATGGAGTCATCTACATGCAAGATCCCGCCACAAGGCATTGCGTGGAAATGCTTGCGCCAGTTCCCGGAGAAATCATTCTCGATGCCTGTGCCGCCCCAGGTGGCAAAGCAGCGCTGATTGCAGCGGCAATGGAAAATCAGGGCACACTCGTTGCGACAGACTCGAATGAAAAACGTCTGCCTCGCTTGCGCGAAAATCTTGAACGCCTCCACATCACCTGTGCGGATATTTCCCAACACGATTGGCTCGAAGTCGCACCCGATGCTTGGCACCAGCACTTCGATGGCATATTGCTCGATGTCCCGTGCAGCAACAGCGGCGTGTTACGACGTCGCGTCGATGCGCGCTGGCGCATGTTGCCCAAGGACTTGTCCGACCTCCCCATCGTTCAGCGCAAGATCTTGGAAAATGCGGTGCCTTGTGTCAAATCTGGTGGTCGTATTGTTTACTCGACTTGCTCGATCGAGCCCGAGGAAAACACCATTCTCATCAAACGATTCCTCGAAGATCACCCCGAGTTCAAACTGATCGCCGAGAAACAAATTCTACCACACGTCGATCACACCGATGGCGCTTATTGCGCACTTTTGAAAAAATCCTGAGTCTTTTTTTTCTGCTATGAAACACAGCCGTGCACCACTGATCACCACGATTCTGGTCCTGCTCTTTTTCTATCTGCCTATACTTTTGCTAATCGGCAACTCCTTCAATACCTCACGCTTCGGCACCTCATGGCAAGGATTTTCCTGGAAATGGTATGAGCTGCTTTTCCGCAGGGATGATCTGTGGATTGCCCTAAAAAACTCTCTACTGGTCGCCTGCTGCGCGAGCCTCGGCGCCATGATTCTCGGCACCTCCGCCGCCTTTGCACTACATCATTTTCGCAGTCGTTTGCAAACCCAGCACCAAATCCTTTTAACTCTGCCACTGGTGTTGCCCGAAATCCTCATTGGCATGGCTTTGCTTTCGCTGTTCGTCGCCATTCGCCTTCCTCTAGGACTTTTCACCGTCGGCCTTGCCCATGTGACCTTCTGTCTGAGTTACGTGGCACTGGTGGTGCAGGCCCGACTGCAAGACTTTGATTTCTCTGTGATGGAAGCGGCCCGCGATCTCGGAGCCACGCGCTCGCAGGCATTCTTCCGCGTGCTCTTGCCATTGTTGGCACCGGGCATCTTAGCAGGTGGCTTGCTAGCCTTTACATTATCCATCGATGACTTCGTCGTTACCTTTTTTGTCAGCGGTGCTGGCTCGGACACTTTGCCGCTGAAAATCAACAGCATGATTCGCCATAGCAAAGAACTCCCCGTAATCAATGCGCTCTCCAGTTTGTTATTATTGCTGACTTTTCTCCTTGTCGCCACAGCGCAAAGGCTTCTGAAAAAGTCGTGATTCGCCATTTTCATGATTGCTTTTTCATTGACGAAAAAGCACCTCATGCTAGCTTTTTTACCTAATCAAACAGGAGCAGCTAGTGGAAAACGGTTTATTACATACGGAAAAAATTTTGGCAGATCGCAAGACTTTTTACATCGATCTCAAGGAGAATGCACGTGGTCGAGTGGTCAAGATCACCGAGGATGTCGGAGGCAATCGCGACACGATCATGGTGCCTGCAGAGATTCTCAATGATTTCATCTTGGCCTTACAGGAGGTCAAAGCGACCGCAGATCAGCTCGATTACTGATTTTTTCCTCCTCTGAATGCCATCTGGCGTCGCGCTCCTGATTTTCATCCAGCTGCTTTCAGTTGCAATCTCATGGGCAGTGCCTATGATACCGTGGCGAAACATCCTGCTTCTCTTTTCCTATGAACACTCCCACCTCGGTCACGATCGCCCGCGTCACTTACGTTCTCGTCTGCGAATTGCTCGCCGTTGCTGTATCGCTCACTTTCTCTACGGCACTGCCCTTGTGGATCGCCTTGTTTGTTGGCTTGCTTGTTGCGGGATTTTTCATTCTCGTGGAAAGCATGCTTGAGGGATTTACTCTGCGTGGATTTTCCACTGCCACCTTCGGCTTAGGTGTCGGATTGTTTTGTGCTTGGCTGATTACACGAGTCGATATCTCTGAGTTGGTCGCTAACATGATTCGGGAGAATGCACCCATAGCGATCGATGACGAGACCGCAGAGAAACGTCTCATAATCAATGAAAAGGCTGATGCCGTGAGGCTAGCCATCAATGTTGCACTCTATGCTAGCCTTGGCTTCTTAGGTTCTGTGATTGCACTGCGCAGCAACCGCGATGATTTTGCATTCATCATTCCCTACGTGCGTTTTCGCCAAGAGGGTGTACAAGGTAGGCCTGTGGTACTCGATGTGGAAGCAGTAATGGACAGTCGTGTGACAAACATCGCCCATTCGGGATTTCTCGGAGGCCGTCTGATCATTCCACGCTTTGTTCTGAACGAGTTGCAAACACTTTCCTCGTCTCCCACCGTTGCGCATCGCCAACGTGGGCAACGCGGTCTTGACGTGCTTGAACAAATGCAAAGCGATGCCATGACACATGTCACCATTCACGAATCTGGCACAGCTTCCTCAGAGCTCTCCTTGCATTCGCGCTTGATCGAGGTTGCCCAATTGTTAGATGCGCGACTTCTCACCAGCGATGAAAATCTCGCCAAGGTAGCGCGTCTACAAGGTGTGTCTGTTTTGAATTTACTCGAACTCACTGATGCATTGAAACCATCGATTGTCGTTGGCGAAAAAATGCGCCTTGCATTGGTTCGCCCAGGTAGGGATGAACACCAAGCCGTGGGCTACCTCAGTGATGGCACAATGATCGTCGTGAATCACGCAATTGCTCTGATGGGCACGACACAAAGCGTTCACGTCATCAGCACGCTACAAACCAGCAATGGTACTATGGTTTTTGCGGAGCTAGAAACGCCGGCTTGATTGCTACTCTGCCAGCATTCTGTTAGGCCAGCTGGGCTCTGCTGATTGGATTCATCAATCGCAAAGATCGTGAACAAAAAAATCCCAAGTCAATGACTTGGGACTGAACCTAGAAAAATGTAAGAATATAGGCTTATTACGTTGCACATTGTGAAGAAGAAGTACGAGGACTGGGACTCGAACCCAGGACCAATTAGTTAAAAGCCAACTGCTCTACCAACTGAGCTATCCTCGCTTTTTTCTTCACCCCGTGCGGGGGCGCACTTGGTAATCCAATTTCACGAAGTTGGCAAGATATTTTTTCCAAAAAATGCATTTTTTTTCTTCTAACCGAAAATTATGGCATTTTAACGCTTTTGAGGAGTTCTCTGTGGACGTTTGGAGCGCCTATGCTAGCCTCTCAAGCACCTTCTACGCATGCAGCTACTCCTCGATAATATTCTCACTCCCGTCGTTTTGTGTTTTTTGTTAGGCATGGTGGCGAAATGGATCAAAAGTGATCTCGCCCTCCCAGAGCCTATCTATCAAGGTCTATCGATCTATCTGCTACTGGCCATCGGACTCAAAGGCGGCAGCGCTTTATCTGCAACACCTGCGATGGTGTTCATGAAACCGGCGATTGCTACCCTGTTGATCGGACTCGTGAGTCCAGTCATTGCGTTTTATTTACTGCGCTCTCTTGGCAAGCGCAGTCAGATCGATGCCGCAGCATGCGCTGCACATTATGGTTCGGTATCGGTTGTCACCTACCTTGCCGCAGTCGAGGC
>CANHKJ010000195.1 GCA_947460915.1 Verrucomicrobiia bacterium | reverse complement strand
TGAAGTTTCGATGGGACGCAGTGAAACATTCGATTTTTCATCAGAAGGGTTTGATCAAGTGGCCGTTGTTGTTTGTGGTGCACACATGGAAGGAATGGCGCTCAACTGGCAACTCACAGCACGAGGAGGAAGACTTTTCGCGAAAAGTAAAACTGCCGATTGCTATCGGATGTATGTTGTGCCGGCAGGAGATGGGATGCCTGAACGACCAGCATTGGTGCGAGTGGCGTCTGACAAAGGAGTTAGCATTCAATGTGAAATCTGGTTGTTATCGACGGAATCGTTTGGAGATTTTACGAGCAAAATCCCTGCGCCACTGGGCATCGGCAAAGTGGTCTTGAAAGATGGTTCCGTGTGCAGCGGTTTCATCGCAGAAGCGATCGCGATGGATGGCGCGAGGGATATCTCTGATTTTGGTGGATGGCGCGGCTACTGTGCGTCCAAGGGCTAAAAGAGCTTTCGTTTATATTAGTCGCTTATGGCTACTTCGTTTCGCATTTCTGAATTACGCGTGCGGCACGACCACGCATAGAGGGCGATGGCTGTCCAGATGAAAGCGAAGGAAATGACGCGCTCGCGACTTAAAGGTTCGTGAAAGACTTTCCAGCCAATCAGAAATTGCAAGGTTGGTCCGAGAAACTGCAACACGCCGAGCGTTGTTAGTGAAATATTGCGCGCAGCGTAGCCAAAGAGGAGCAAGGGTGTGGCGGTGGCGATGCCTGTGACGATCAAGAGTATCGATTGCAGCGTATTGTTCTGTAGCGTTGCGGCGAGTGAGGGATTGGTGCAAAGCAACCATGTCAAAGCGATCGGAGCGAGGAGTAGGGTTTCGAGACTGAGTCCCTGCAATGAGGGCAGGGGGGATTTTTTCCGAACCACTGCATAAAGTGAGAACGAAAGTGCCAGAGTGATGGCAATCCAAGGAAAGCCGTGAACGCCTTGGAATTGAAATGCCACTCCTGTGAGTGCGATAGCGATGGAAATTTTTTGTAAGCCGGTGTGTCGTTCGCCAAAGAGAAAATAGCCGAAGAGCATATTACAAAAGGGATTGAGGTAGTAGCCTAGAGCACCTTCCAAGATTCGTTCATGCAGGGTCGCCCAGACGTATAGCAGCCAGTTGCCGGCGAGTAGGAGGCCAGAAAGCAAATGCCATAAGGCAATGCGCGGCTGTTTCAATTGTGCGAGTGTGCTTTTGGCATTTTTCTGGAAAAGAAGGAACATCCAGAGAAAACACAGCGACCAGATCGTGCGATGGGCGATGATGCTCGAGGCCGGAAGATCGTGAAACATTTTCCAGAACAAAGGCAGCACGCCCCAAAGAAAAAATGCGCCCAGAGCACAGAGAATCCCTGATGTGGAGCGCGATGATGTGGAAGAAGGCACGGCCGATTCAAGCCTAATGGCTGCGAAATTACAAGTGTTCGCTCGGTTATATGAACCGATGTTGCGCCTGCACACTTGCGGCATTGCTTTTGCTGATGCCAAAGTCCAAGGCGATTCGGGTCCATTCGGCGAGGGCGGATTCGACTTGCTCGATGATCTCGCGTGGCTGGCGAATGTCTTGCTCGGTTGCAAGTTTGAGTAGATCTTTTTTGCTGATGTTGCTTGCTTTACCCAGCACGCGGGCGGCTCGAAAGCCCGAAGCCAGTGGGTAGCTGGCGAGTGTGACATCGAAGGCTGGTGCTACCGTCCAAGTCCCTACGTGGTCCATTAGAAAGGCGTGATTCCGACCATGATCGTCATCGTTTGCTGCCATCACATGAAATACAGCACGACGGAATGTTTCCTCGGCGGCTTGTTGGTTCTGCGTCAGACTGCGAGCAACCGCGATGAGGTCGCCGTATTCCAGACCATCGCGCAATGGTGTGTGGGTCAGACCGGAGTAAGAGTGCAGATGGAGTCGCTGCTGCTTGGCATCGCGATCAAAACGGCGGCTTGCGAAATGGGCTACACCATCGTGTTCGAGCAAGCGGGTTTCCGCGATGTCAATGCCGGCACGTTGAGCCATCGCCGCGTAAGCAGCCTCGATCCGCCCATCTTGGAGCACAGGTTCCATCTCAAATTTCACCAACCAGTGACCGTACCCCTCGGGAGCGCAGTCATCGAGGGAGATGTCGTCAAAATTAGGAGAAATCGCCAGTAGCGCCTTTGGTTGTGCTCCTCCTGGTGACATTCCCGAGCGCATCAAGGCCTTGAGCACCGTGGCCGAATCGCCACGCAGCATCTCGCGTGCGGCCTCGACGAGTTCGCTGAGTTCGAGAAACAATTGATCCGCGAAGGTATCTTCGTCGAGGCTAGGCAAAAACTGCAATGCGCCCATTTTTCGGCTCCCCTGGCAGGCCAGTTTGCGTAGCTTGCTGACACGGTTCCATGGGATGCCGCGTTCTTCAAAAAACTTCTGCATCAATCGTTCGCCCCACCAATCGGGGAGCGCATCCTGAAAGAGTCCGTGCAGTTCGCCAAAATGCGGAGTGCTGCTGCGGACTGCACCGCTGGTGGTGTTGGGCAAATAGATCGGCGAAAGTTCGCGATTTCCTGCTTGCCAACTTTCGTCGTATTCGAAATAGATCGCGCCGCGCAAGTCTTGGTAGAGTCGCCCGATGCGCTGCGGATGGTTTCCCGCCCAATGGACTTCAAGATCCATGTGTCAGACTTTTTTCGGTGATGAAAAGTGGCGATTCTGGTGTAGTGGTAGTGGTCGTCGAACGTGGTCGGCGTGGTGCCCGTTGGCGTTCGCTGCGTTTGATGGCCTCGATCGATTCCATCACCAAGGGCTGGGAAAACAACTCGCGCAGTTCCCCCTCGACTCCGAGGATCAATGCCACACGGATGAGCCGAGAAAACGAAGCCTGACCTTTGCTTTCGAGCATTTTTAGCGTCGATAGCGATACCCCGGCGCGGCTGGCCAGTTCCTCCTGCGTCCAACCCTTCGCAAGGCGAAAACTGCGAAGCCGATGCCCGACTTCACGTGCGATGCTTGACGGATTTCGTTGCGTAAAGGATGCTATTGTGTCCACAAACGAAGAATATAGAGATAATAGTTGAAAAAGCAACGATTATTTTTGACATATGAAGGCTGTAGTTTGCTACGAGTCATATTGGCTGTAGTTCTTGGCGCGGGCCACCAAATCACTACTTCAATGAGGCGATTTTAGAGAAAAAATCATCTATCAACAAGCGGGTGTCGATCTTCTGATAGACGCGGATTTTTCGACTATTGGGCATGGCTTGATAATTCCCATCAGCATCAATGGTGGGGGCGGGGAGTTCAACGTAATCGCTCGATGCTGGATCGGGTTCCCATGACGTTTGCAGAGCTGTCAACAAGACTAAGGGGCTATCACCGAGCACATAGCTTTCGCCAAGTGTTCCTTTTGCTCGGATCATCAAATCGCGCAAACGCTTTATCAGATGTGCCGATGTTTCTCCCCCTGCATCGAGATGCTGTGCAAGAGTTGCATATGAAACAAGAACTTGACGGTAGGCATTGCGCGGAATTTGCCAAATCGGAACGTTGCTGTGGGAAAACACTGCTTGGGCGGCCATGAGATCGATGCCGAGATTGTATTCCATGCGCGGTTTACCGGGCGGCGCAACGCCGTGCCCTGGATACTCGGCACCGCCAATCCAGATCAAGATCAGGCGATTTGCAATTTTTGGCTCAGCGAGTAAAGCGCTAGCGATATTCGTTAGGCCAGCACCGCACACGACATACAGTGGTGTTGACGCATCCGTGCGCATGGCTTCGGCGATGATGAAGCGAGAAGCTTCACTATCCTGTGCTTGGTTTTGCTTTTTCAGACTCTCCGTCGCGCCCTCAAAAACGCGTGTTGTCGATTGCTTGCCCATCAGTGTCAGTAGTTCTGTAGCCTTGGTGCAGGCATGCTTGGCTGAGCCGGAATAGCCGTAAAATCCTTGAGGGTAGTGATGAGAGCCGATCACGCCACGAACATCCACGGAGGGACAGAGCATGTGATGAGCGAGCTGAAACAAACCATCGGGGTCGCCACCGAAGTCGTTATCGATGATCACCCTCATGCGTGGTTTGATGACTGGACTCGTGTTTTCTTGTGCCGAGGAGGATGCCGATAATGCTACCGATAAAATCAAGAATCCGAAGAGGGCTCGGAGCGTGAATTTTCTCTCTTCATATCGCTTTAATCCGAACTTCAAGGGAGTCATCATAAAAGTGACAGTGGAAGAGTAAATAGGCGGTGTGAGAAACTCAATGTCCCACGGGGCACTGGTTGATTTTTTGGAAAAAGTCGTTGCCTTTGTTATCGACGAGAATGAACGCGGGGAAATTTTCCACCGTGATTTTCCATACGGCTTCCATGCCGAGTTCGGGATAGTCGACGACTTCTTGCGAGCGAATGTGATCTTGGGCCAGCAGCGCGGCTGGGCCACCTGCGGAACCAAGATAGAAGCCGCCGTGTTGGTGGCAGGCATCGGTAACGGCTTGCGAGCGATTGCCCTTGGCGAGCATGACCATCGAGCCGCCGTGTGATTGGAAAAGGTCAACGTAGGAGTCCATGCGACCAGCCGTGGTGGGGCCAAACGAGCCACTGGCCATTCCCTCAGGAGTTTTGGCGGGGCCGGCATAGTAGATCGGGAATTGCTTGAAGTAGTCGGGCAGATCACCGTGCTCTTCGAGGTATTCTTTCATCTTGGCGTGGGCCATGTCGCGGGCAACGATGATGGTGCCGCTGAGCGAAACGGGGGTCGTGACGGGATACTTGCTGAGTGTGGCGAGGGTGTTTTCCATACCCAGATCGAGGTTGATTTCTACACCCTTGAATTTCCAGTCGCGGTAGGCCTCAGGAATAAATCGGCCAGGATTTTTTTCGAGTTTTTCGAGGAAAATACCGTCTTTGGTGATCTTCGCTTTGGCTTGTCGATCTGCCGAGCAGGAAACACCGACGCCGACAGGGCAGGAAGCGCCGTGACGCGGCAGTCGTACCACGCGGACATCGAGCGCGAAGTATTTTCCACCAAATTGCGCACCGATACCGATGTTGCGAGCCATTTCAAGCAATTCGGCTTCGAGTTCGACATCGCGAAATGCCTGGCCGTGACCGTTTCCGGAGGTGGGCAAGGCATCGAGGTATTTGGTCGAGGCGAGTTTGACCGTCTTTAGGCAAGCTTCCGCCGAGGTTCCCCCAATGACAAACACGAGGTGATAGGGGGGGCAGGCTGCGGTGCCGAGGTATTTCATTTTTTCCAAGCAGAATTCCTTGAGGCGCTTGGGATTCAGCAGAGCCTTGGTTTCTTGGAAAAGAAACGTCTTGTTCGCGGAGCCGCCGCCTTTGCTGACAAAGAGGAATTTGTATTCGCTGCCCTCGGTGGCATAGAGGTCGATCTGCGCGGGCAGGTTGGTCTTGGTGTTGACCTCGTCATACATGTTCAGCGCAGATGTTTGCGAGTAGCGAAGATTTTCCTGGGTGTAGGTTTGATAGACGCCCTGCGAGAGTTTTTCGGCATCATTGCAGCCGGTCCAGACTTGTTGGCCTTTTTTGCCCATGATGGTGGCGGTGCCGGTGTCTTGGCAGAAAGGCAAAATGCCGTGGGCGGCGATCTCGGCATTGCGCAGCATCATCAGCGCGACCATGCGGTCATTTTCCGTGGCTGTCGGGTCATCGAGAATCGCGGCAACTTGCGCGAGGTGCGCGGGCCGAAGCGTGAAATTGATCGCGCGGAATGCCTCATTTGCCAGCAAGGTCAAGGCCTCGGGCTCGATGCGCAGAACGGGTTGTCCGTGAAATTCGGTGACCGAGACATGATCGGGGCTCAGCAGTTCATACTCTGTGGTATCGGGACCAGTGGCGTAGATGTCTTGGTAGAAAAAAGGCGAATCGGACATGCAGAGAGCATAGCAGGGC
>CANHKJ010000194.1 GCA_947460915.1 Verrucomicrobiia bacterium | reverse complement strand
CCATCATATTTGAGGAAAAAGACGCGTCTCATCTGCGCAGCCTAGGCATTTGTGCCTACGTCTATGCCGGCCTCGAATGCATCGCGGGCCTGTTCGCCATGATCTATATGGGAATTGGTCTGTGGATTGCCTTGGAGCAAAATGAACCCATGGGCTGGATGTTTTTTGGCGTGGGATTGCTGCTGGGGCTATGGATCATCGCCATGACCGTGCTGACCATTTTATCCGCTCGTTGGATGGGTCAGGGTAAGCGCTGGACCTTTTGCCTGGTCATCTCTTGTATTCACTGCATTTCCTTCCCCTTCGGCCTCGCCTTGGGGATCTTTTCGATCATCGTCCTCGTCCGCCCTTCCGTAAAAAATTGGTTCCAATCGCGTGAGGGGCAGTGAAGGGTTCTACTCGCAGGATATGATAAATTCTTGCGCCCGTAACTGATTTTGTGCTATGCTTAAGCCATGGAAGAGATCATTTTCGAAGTTCGTGAGGATGAAGTGGATGGCGGATTCGTCGCCATAGCTTTGGGACATGCGATCGCAACCCAAGGCGATACACTCGAAGAACTCAGATCGATGGTGCGTGATGCAGTTCATTGCCATTTTGGTGATGGGGAGATGGGTGAGATGCCCAAGATCATCAGGCTACACTTCGTGCGCGATGAGGCTCTTGCTGTATGAAAATTCCGTTGGGGAAACTATTGCTGGGTGATTTTTAACTTGTCTCTCTATATCAGGACTGTATATGTAGAGCGTCCGCGCAAGCGGATGAGGTCTGAATAATCTCATGATAGGCGGTTAGCAATGACCGCACACATTGCTGCCAAACTAGCCGAAAGGCCGGGGAGGCAGCGGCGCATGTCCAAGCCGCTTTCTTAAGGTTAACGCCTTCTGGGAGAGGCCAAAGGCCGTTGCGGTCGTCCTATCACGACTTATTCACTCCCCGTCCACCTGTGAGGAAACACAGTTAAAGTTATGAAAACACGATTCTTCCCTCTCGTTGTCGTATTCCTATCCGCATTGTTCCCTCAAAGAACTCCCGCACAGAGTTCCATTAATTGGGAGCCAAATACTGCTCCACCCTACTGGGTAGAAAATTTTACTCATGATGATCAATCAACGTCTCGCGTTTTGGTTTTCCAGTCAACGCCGGGGGTGTCCTACACGGTCGAAACCAGTCATGATTTATCGCAGTGGACCAAAGTTCAGACTTTCTATGGTTTGGGCCAAGAAATCTCGATTCCGATGCTACAAACTGCTGCCCCACCCGCGAATGCTCCTACACCACCTTCAGGCAATCCGTCGTCTCCCGCTGTATCGAAGATTGTTTCACTGATTTTACGCCCCACAGCGAACAATGGCGTCGTCATCAATTGGCACTCGTTGGATAATAAATCGCCTGTGGAACATCATTTCGGCACCCTCACCATGGATGAGGCATGGGAGAGCAATCTTTATTACATGAAGCAATATGGTGGGCATTATTTCTGTATCAGTCATCCCTTAGCTACGGCGGTTCCTAAAATTAATTCCACACTAGGCCCACTCGACGCAGCCATGGTTGCCTCCTTTGAAGCAAACTTTGCCACGATGAACGCAGAGGTGGCTGACGCTGTTGATCGCGCAAGACTGAACCCCATTACCCCCGCGCCGTTTGATCCGAATTCACGTAAGTTTTTCCGCATTGTAGCCGATTGGGGACTCGATAGCGATTTTGACCTGAGTCCAGACTGGTTGGAGTTCATGGGTATGATGAGAGTCAATGGCATGGAGGGGAGTACTACTGGAACTGATGCGAGTGGCAATCCATTCGAGGTCGTATCGAATCCTTTTGGTGACAATATGACGCCGGAAGGGCTACCTGCGGGAAAAGTTGCAGATCATGACAATGACGGTGTAGCTGATGTGGAAGATGTTGATCCAGCGAATTCATTGCTTAATTGGCACAGACAGGCAATCCGTTATGCTCTATTCAATGTAACAGTCCCCACAGCAGTACTCGCGCACGATACCCGCGCGCTACAGACTAATAACAAAGGACAAGTACTGTTCCGTAAATCGGTGTGGCGAGAAGGTTCTCATACGAACTTGAGTGTGGGTAGTGGGAATTGGTCGCAAGCATTGGCGATGAACGATTTGGGGGCTATTTTTGGTCAGTCTGAGTTGCCCGGTCTCCCATTCGCACCCTTGTGCGTTTGGGGAACAGCAGATTCTGGCTTGCAGGTCATAACGTCTGAAAGCGAAGATGGAAATACCGTTTATGCCCAAATGACAGAGAATCACTTTTTTGGAGGGTTCGTCGGTCAGGACATTTTCACTGAAAGCCGTAGGTTCTTTGCGCCTGGTTTGGAAGTCATCGAGGGTGTCGGCGAGGGAGACTCTAAAACCATCGTTGGAATCAATAACTCCGCGTGGGGAGCAGATGCATCGGGACAATATACCTATCAATTAGCAGATGCAGAAGAATACTATGCAAAAGATCCCGGATACAGATGGGGCTATCCTGACACAAATGGGGATACGCTCTTGGATGGCCAAACACTAAAAGCGAGTATCAGCAAATTAGTGGTCATGCCTTTTGGCTCTCGAATTGCGTGTGGCTCGTATGGAGCTACCAACAAAAGTCATATAAAGTATCTTCCTAGTTCGTGGCAAGTAGTCACCCAAATGGATTCCGTCAAAGATTTTTCTCATATCGGTGTTGGGTTCACGCAAGATCATAAGATATGGCTAAATAATTCTTTGTTTGTTCCGAGCAAGGTAATTCCTGATGTTGAAACTGCTCCATGGAGCTCCGGCAATTTTTCATTGCAAGATTTATCCGATAAGGGTCATTTGCTTGTTGTCAAAGAAGATGCTTCTAGTTTGCAGGGTATTGCTCTGGGTCATTCGCATGCAGCACTTGCCTACCCATTCACACTAGAAGATAACTCGCCTGGTACTGGTGTTGATGTTATGTCCCAAACCGCGAATCCATCAGATGATCCACTAAATGGCTTTCAAGAAAAATTATGGGTCATGGCACCGCAAGGCACATGGGTGAATAGCAACGGTGTAACTGAACCCAACCGCAACGATTTTTACATAAAAGTGCCCTTAGATGACCTAGGCGCAACCATAGCGCCTGAAAACGCTACGAGCACTCGGTATGATCTAGTAGGAGATAGCACAAATGTAGGTTTATCAGGCACAGGTTCAGAAACGAATGAAGGTAATCTGGAAATTAGCATTGGTGATGCCCAAAGCATCAGCTACCCAATCGGAATCAAGAGCATGAAACGCAGAACAGTTAATGTCCACTTATACCGTTGTCAGCAAACCCCACAGCTTACTCCCGGACAAAATGATCCTTACCCTTACACAACGGCAACTGTCACTGAATATCTGAATGACGTTTACGGCTCTCAAATCAATGTCTATTTTCAAGTAACGGAATCTACCGTGATTGCAGGACAAAACGGAATGCCCTCGCCACTTTATCCTACGGTCTTACATAACGAAGTGTCCTATATGCCGACAAGTTTCCTGACGGAATTCATGAATTCAATCCCTCGCAACTCAAATGCGGATATTCATGTAATTCTAACTGGTCACTCCCTGATTACAGGCAGTGGTGCTGTAGCAGGCGGCATAGCCCCCCAAAACACCAATACGGTGGTGATGTCTGCTACGAGACATTTTGAAAATATGCCCATCGTACGCGAAGAAGTTGCGCAAAGAGTATTGGCGCACGAGATTGGTCATGTCTTCTGCGGCGCAGGACACCCTGATGAAGGTGGGGGCGTAGCAAAACTGCCTGGCACAGATCATCAAAAACGCCTAATGTGCAGCGGAGGTATGAATTCACTAGGCTCGCGTTTGCTTGTGAAAGCAGAATGGGATGCCGCGGAGGAGTGGTTGGAAAATAGAACTAGGGGTGATGAATAATATGAAATTTATAATATTATGCAACATTTTGACGAATATGTCTCTAATGGGACAAGTTTTCACGGTTGATCGTGAACTTGAAGCAAAGCAAGCAGCCCTTTGGAGAAGCAAATTAAAAGAATCATCCGATAAGCCTGAAGAACAAAAATTTGACATTCTCTCGCTAGGCCTGCGCAATATGGGGTACCGACGTAGTTTTGACGGACATAGTGATGAAATTGCAGACGTTTTTTCAGCAATCCAGAATGAGTTTGTGAAAGCACCCAACCACGCCCTATACTTTTATGATAAACTAGAACAGGCGCGCAATCAACTACCCGAGGGAACACGATGGCACACGGGACCTCATAACGACTTCCAAAGCCTCCGCGTTATGATCATTAGAGACACCCTTTGCCACCTTCCTAGCCCAGAGGTAGTATGGATATTGGGTAATTATCTCAACGATGTGCGCGATACCCCACCACCCATGACTAAATTTCAGGATTGGATTGATTCCGAGGCAAACGCCTACCTAGCTTGCACCGCACTGCAAAAAATTGGTTTACGCGATAGTCCCTTGCCAATCAGAGCAGTGGAGAATGCTGACAACCTTGCCACATGGAAACTCTGGTGGGGGCCCATTCAGGCGGGTAATCGATCCTTTTCCTTTGAGGGGCAAGATGTCGAATACCGCTTCCGAAAAGACGGCACGTATGAGACAATCGCCCGAAGCAATACGACAAAGCACATGAAGCAAGTTGCGCAAAGCGATATCGACAATGCTCAGAAGTGGATTGGTAAGCCTGCGCAACGTTGGTTGGTCCTTCTCTGTGGCTGTGCTGCTTTGTTTGCTTGGTTGCGGTGGAGAGCTAAAAAAAACGTGGCTTGACTGCGCATTGTTCAAATAGCCGAGGAGTTTTGAGATTCAGCACGATCAAGCAGTAGATGCCATTCAGAAAATCCCGAACGACTCTTGCCAGAGGATGAGAGTCTTTCTGAAATTGCTGAAAGGCTCTTTTTGTCCAGAAAATGCCATTCCGAAAACTCCGAAAGGCATCCGACAAACGTTGAAGGCTTATCCCCAAATGCTGAATGTTCCATTCCATTTGATGAAAGATGTTCCATTTTTTCGCTTGCCAAATTCGGATGATCGGTTAGAAGTTTTCCATGATCAATATCCAACGCTTCTTTGAAAATCATTTGTCCAATCGTGAAATCAGCGCCGAAGAACTTCGCCAATTCACCGAAGATCACTTAGGACGCCTCGCCGCCATCGCCGGTGCACCCGCAGCCATCGCCGCCCTCAGTGTGCCGACCCGCGCCGCCTACGAAGAGTTCGATGCGAAACTCTCCTCCCGCACGACTCTCCTCGCCAACCAAACGGGCGGCACCATCACCAAAGACGAGGCTCTGCAACTCATCCGCAGCACCGTCCGCCAACGCGAAGGGCGCATTCGCGACAAATTCGCCAAAACCAGTGCCGCCTACAAAGAATTTTTCCCTCTCGGCCTCAGCGAGATCAACAAAGCCCGCACCGGACAAATCGTCGCTATTCTTGACCGCCTCATCAATGCCGCTACTCGACACGAAGGCGACCTTGGAGGTCCCGAACTCAAAGCAGAATTCACCAACCTCAAAGCCATTTACTCCAATGCCCGTGAAGGACAAGTGGACGCCAAAGGAGCCCTCGCCCAAGTCCGCGCCGATGTCGCCACCAGCCGCACCACTCTGGAACTGCAACTTGGAAGAAATATCCTTGCCATCGCCAGCCAAAACCTCGGCCAGCCCGAACGAGCCAAAGACTACTTCAACCAATCCCTGCTCGAAGACCCAACACGCAGCCAAGATGAGCCTGAACCACCAGTAGCTTGAGGTATAATGGGATGAATTGCAAAATACGTGATGACTTAACCCGAAAACCGAAGTTAGAAAAAGCATCGTTTGGCTACAGGTCATATGGTAGAAGGGTTGTGTCGAATAACCGCACACCAATTTCCTTCACCAAACGATGCGCACATTTTGTAATCCTGTTTTTCCCGCACGGCAAGTCAATCT
>CANHKJ010000193.1 GCA_947460915.1 Verrucomicrobiia bacterium | reverse complement strand
GCTCGTGCGCGGTGAGGCAGAAGTAGCATCTTGACGAGTTCATCGCGAATCCGTTCAGGTGAAATACGACCTAGCAGAGGCGCTAATTCGCAGACGGCACCCCAAGTATCTGGTTCTAACGAAAAGTTGAGCGTGGTGGCAAAGCGCACTGCGCGCATGAGGCGCAAGCTATCTTCCGTGAAGCGTTGCGTGGGATCACCGATGGCACGGAGAATGCCATTTTTCAAATCGGCGAGACCACCGACATGGTCAATGATCTCTCCGCTGAAGGGATCTTCAAACAAGCCATTGATTGTGAAGTCGCGGCGCTGAGCGTCATGCTCGGGCGTGGAAAATGCTACGTGATCGGGCCGGCGTCCATCGCTGTAAGAGCCATCGGTACGAAACGTAGCGATCTCGATGTGATGATCGTGATGTTTGACAATCACGACGCCAAAGTGTGCACCGACTTCGTTGCTTTTGGGGAAAAGCTTGAGTAATTGTTGGGGCGTTGCCGAGGTGGCGATGTCGTAGTCCTTCGGCTCGCGCTGGAGTAATCCATCACGTACGCAACCGCCAGCAAACAATGCTAGATGACCTGCATCGCGTAGCGAGCTGGCCAGTTCGGTTGCGGATTCTCGTGCTGTCATCGGAAGGGAAACTGACTTAGGCAATGAGCGGGTCGTTTAGAAGACCTGCGCGCTCGAGCAGTGGTTCGAGATGCGGGTCACGTCCCATGAAGCGGCGATAGAGTTCGTCAGCAGGAGCGGAGTTGCCTTTGCTGAGAATGTGCTCGCGGAAATCGGCACCGGTGCTGGAGTTGAGAACGCCTTCTTTTTCGAAGCGTGTGAAGGCATCGGCATCGAGCACTTCGGCCCACTTGTAGGAGTAGTAGCCTGCGGCGTAACCTGTAGGGGAGCTGAAGAGGTGATTGAAGCGTCGAGCCATTCCGGGAGCATCGGTGAGCATTTTCACGCGATAGGCATCGAGAATGCTACGCTCGACTTCATCGAGATCTTTGCCGAAATGCGCTTGGGGATTGGTGTGTAGTTCGAGATCGAGCTTGCCAAAGGCGAGCTGACGCATGAATACGGTGGCGCTCATGTAATTTTTGGCATCGATCATTTTCTGATAGAGCGCCTCGGGGATGACTTCACCTGTCTGGTGATGTCGTGCGAAAAGATCGAGCGATTGGCGGCACCAGCAGAAATTTTCCATGATCTGAGAGGGGAGTTCGACGAAATCCCAAGGCACGTTGGTCCCGGAAAGCGACTTCACGCCAACGTTACCGAGCAAACCGTGGAGAAGGTGGCCAAATTCATGGAATACGGTTTCCACTTCTGAGTGCGTGAACAGCGCCGTCTGACCATCGACGGGAGGCGTCATGTTGCCGATGATGAGACCAAGGTGTGGCTGGCGCGCGATTCCATCGTGCGGAGGGAATCCGGTCTCGAGTTGGTTCATCCATGCACCGCCGCGTTTGGATTCGCGAGGATGCCAATCGGCATAGAAGGAGCCGAGGTGTTCTCCGGATTTTGTATCGCGCAATTCGTAAAAGGTCACCTCAGGATGCCAGACTTCAATCTCATCATCGCTGGCATTTGCGGATCTACTACCTTTATCGTAGTAAGCTGTTTGTTTTTTCTCGATCTGGATGCCGAAGAGTGTGCTGGCGAGATCAAACATGCCGGACATCACTTGATCGATCGGGAAATAGGGACGCAGGGCCTCGTCATCGAGATCGAAGTGTTCTTTGCGACGTTTTTCTGACCAATAGGAAAATTCCCAGGGTTGCAGTCCTTCGCATGGGCTGTTGGTGTTTTCGGCCTTATACGCGCAGAGCTCTTGGTATTCCTGACGGAATGCGCGAGCGATGCGTTCGTGTAGGTCTTCAGTAAAGGCAAGTGCGGTTTTGCCGTTGCGTGCCATGCGACGTTGCAGAACGAGATCGGCGAAATTTTTGTGACCGAGGATCTCTGCTTTTTCCTGACGCAGGCGCAAGATTTCCCATACGTTTTGGCTGTTATCATGCGGTGCATGTGACCCAACGTTGACACTGGCCTGCCAAATTTCTTGGCGCAGCGCATCGTCGTTTGCGTGTTGCATGACGGGAAACATCGAAGGCTGCTGTAGAGTGAAACGCCAGGCAGGTGATTCATCGGTGCCGTGACCTTTGGCCGTGGCATTGGCTCTTGCGGCAGCAATGGAAGAAGATGGTAGACCTGCGAGACGCGATTCATCGGTGATGACCAATTCCCATGCATTCGTGGCATCGAGCACGTTTTCGGCATATTGTTTGGTGATTTTGGAAAGTTCCGCATCAATCTCAGCGATGCGTTTTTTCTGCTCGGCAGGAAGATCAGCACCGCTGTGCAGGAAATCGAGCACGGTCTCCTCCACATGGCGTAGTTGGATCGGGCTCAGTGATGCAACGGCATCAGAGGTGGAATAGGCTTTCAAGACAGACCACAAGCGATCATTCAGCGGGATCGAGGAGTAGAATTCGGAGACTTCTGGCAGCATTGCGTTCAGTGCCGTACGTTGCTCGGGCTCATCTGCTACGGAATCGAGATGATGCAAACGACCCCACGCGCGATTGAGTGTCTCAGTTGCATTTTCCAAAGCCAAGACGGTGTTTTCGTAGGTCAAGGATACGGGATCGAGCGCGCATATGGTGTCGATACCAGATTGTGCCTCGGCAAGTCCGATGCGGATGTCGGCTTCTACGGCGGAGGGAACGAGAGTGGACCAGCGGACATAAAAATGGGGATCGTTGAACGGATGCATGGCGAAAAGCTAGCGATTTGTGCCACAAAGGCAAACAGGGAATTGGATAAAATTGCGCGCAACGATTGTTTTCCAAGCAGATGAATTGACGGCAACGAACTCGAGACCTATGCTGTGTGCGCAGTGAGCATGTTTCGCACGAAACTTTCACTGCTTTCTCATCATCCGTTCACATTTCTGTGCTTGGATCGGGAAACTTTTTTCGTCACTCCATGAAGCTTCACAATGACATTCCGCAGCACGTCGCCATCATTATGGATGGCAATGGTCGCTGGGCAAAAAATCACGGTCTTCCCCGCGCGCAGGGCCATCGGGCCGGAGCCGAATCAGTGCGCGAGGCGATTGATGCATGCAAGGAAATGGGAGTACAGTATTTGACACTGTATGCCTTTTCCTCCGAAAACTGGAATCGCCCCGAGGCCGAAGTCTCTGCCCTGATGTTGCTATTGGAGAAATTTCTTGAATCAAAGTTATCAGATTTGATGCGCCAAGATGTGCGACTTTTGGCGATTGGTCAGCTGGATCGATTGCCCGCAAAAACAAGAGCTACGCTGAATCGGGTGATTGCTAAGACCGCGGATAATGCCAGTCTTACGCTGGTGCTCGCCTTATCCTATGGCTCACGCGAGGAAATCGCCGAGGCCACGAAAAAGATTGCCGCAGAGGTGAAATCGGGGGCCTTAGAGCTAACGGACATTTCTCCGCAATTGTTCTCACGCTATCTCTACACTGTGGACATTCCGGATCCGGATTTGTTGATTCGTACTTCGGGCGAAATGCGGGTCTCGAACTTTTTGCTCTGGCAAATTAGTTATGCCGAGATGGTCATCGTCAACAAACTATGGCCCGAGTTCCGCCAAGGTGACCTGTTCGATGCCGTGCGCGAATACCAAAAACGCCACCGTCGATTTGGTGGCGTGTGATTTTTGTCGATGACCTTAGCGTGAGATCGCTACTTCTTTTTCTAAGGAGCCCTTTTCAGTTTCAGATGGCTTCACCGGAGAATCCGAACTAATCGGCAGCGAACCCTTACCCATGCGCGGGGCTGGTTTGAGACTGGTTGTGTAGGACAAAGCCAGCCATGACAGGAAAAATACGGAACTGAAAGAGACAAAGAGCGATGATTTCATCAGCGAAAATTGGTGAGTGTGGAGAAGGCGCTGCGAACACAAATATTGAATTCTCTTTTTAGTGTAATGTAAAGAAAAATTGCATAAATGCTATGCTTTTCCCAAGTAGAAGGAATTACGTCAAAGTTGTTTGGCTATTCCTTCTTTTCAGTTTCACGTATTATCAGAGAATTTTCAGATATTAGTGTTTGTCGGCGTGCCGTAAAGTGTGAAGCCGGTGCTGCTTTCAATCTTCATATTAAGCATTTGGCCGCTCAGTTGTGACGCATCGCCCTCGAATACGACGATGCGATTTTGGCTGGTGCGGCCGCTGAGACGGGCTTCGTTGTAGCGCGATGGACCCTCGCACAGAATCGGTACGATTTTTCCTACTTCAGCGGCATGTTGGCGCATGCAAATCTCGTTCACGGCAGCGAGCAAGATTTGATTGCGCTCTTCTTTCACGGTTTCCTCGATCTGCCCATCCATCTCCGCTGCTGGGGTGTTCCTGCGTTTCGAGTAGCGGAAGATAAAAGCGTTAGCGAACTCCACTTGCTTAACCGTATCGAGCGTCGCCTGAAAATCTTCTTCCGTTTCTCCCGGGAAGCCGACGATGATGTCAGTGGTGATGGCGAGGTCAGGGCGAACCGCCTTCATTTTTTCGCAGATCTCGACAAATTTTTCGTGACGATAGGGACGTCGCATCAACTTAAGAATGCGGTCTGATCCGCTCTGCATCGGAAAGTGAATGTGCGAGCACAGCTTGGGCAAATCGGCGAAAGCTTGAATCAAGTCATCGCGAAAGCCAATCGGGTGCGGAGATACAAAACGCATGCGCTCAAGACCATTGATCTCATGCACAGCCTCTAACAATTGCACGAAAGGTGACTTACCACCAACGATGGGGAACTCGGTGCGTCCATACAAATTGACGATTTGACCTAACAAGTTGACCTCTTTCACGCCGCGATCAACAAGGGATTGCACTTCATCGACAATGTGACTGATGGGGCGGCTGCGTTCCTTACCACGAGTATCTGGAACGATGCAAAACGAGCAACGCATGTTGCAGCCTTGCATGATCGAGACAAAGGCGCTGATTTGTCGTTCCTTAGTGATGTGATCACGGATGGTATTTTGCGAGCCATCTTCTTCCTCCACATCGCACACATTCGTGCCGCGCAGCGAGAGTTCCGGTTGATCCATGCGCGCCTCGGTACGGCGTTTGAGAATTTCATCCACATACGAAAACACCTTGTGGTATTTTTGCGTGCCGACGACTACATCGAGGTGAGGAATGCTCTTGAAAAGCTCTTCTCCGCGCGATTGCGCCATGCAGCCCATGAAGCCATAGACGACATGAGGTTTTGTGCGACGGATTTTGCCCATTTTGTTCATCTTCCCCAAGGCCTTTTGCTCGGCCTGATCGCGCACAGAACAAGTGTTGACGAGAATCGCATCAGCCTCGGATTCATCCGTGGTGAGGGTGTAGCCGCCTTCCGTGAACATGCGCGCAACCTGTTCAGTATCGCGTTCGTTCATCTGGCAACCGTATGTTTTGAAATAGACCTTGGGCATGGAGCAGCGACAACCTGAAGCAAAGCACCTCGTCTGTCAAGGGAGGGAAAATCAGCTAATAGCGAGCAATGGAGATCTATCGATCTGTTTCTAATCGATCATTTCCATCAAGAATCTATTCCGGTGCTCCGAGTTGCAGCCAGTCGTGGAGGGCTTGTTTGAGCGTGGGGTGAATGGTAGGTAAAGGGAAGGGCGGCATGCTGTTGGTTTGGAGCATGCCGTGGATCGGGCTTTTTTCGACCTCGCTGCGATTGATGACACGGCTCAGTTTTTCATAGCTGCTGAAGTCATGCTGGCTGCCTGCTCCATGGCAGGTGATGCAGTTTTTCGCGATGAGGTTTTCGTGAATCCATGCATAGTTCAATTGCTCTTTTTGATAGACAACAGCTTCTCCGACGGTGCGTTTGATGATGTCGCGGCCAGCGCGTTTGTCGAAGTATTCAAGCAGTTGCTGATGGGTGTCACCGTTGTTCTCGCGCTGGACGATTTGCAGAGTGAGTGGTTTTTCGATGCTT
>CANHKJ010000192.1 GCA_947460915.1 Verrucomicrobiia bacterium | reverse complement strand
CTGCGCGATGCTGGATACGACGACCTGTTCACTGCGCTCGCCATTTTTCCGTTAGGGAAAAAAATCAGAGCTCTAGTGACTCATCACGGTTCGCGTGGACTCGGTGCGCATGTTTACAAACGGGGACAAATTGCTGCAGAAAAGCACACCGCGCGCGCGGGACGTCATATCCCCGAAGCAGGTGCGTGGCTGGATGCGAAAAGCGATGTTGGGCGCGATTACTGGGACGCACTGCAATATCTGAGCCGCTGGACTCGTGCCAACCATGAGTGCATTCATGCGCGATTCCTCGAACGCATTAGCGGAACAGCGACCGCGCAGTGGGGCAACGAACACAACTTCGTGTGGAAACGCGGCGATGATTTTTATCATGGCAAGGGTGCGACTCCTGCGTGGTTGGATGAAACCGGCCGACCATTGCTCGGGCTTATTCCCTTGAACATGGCGGAGCCGATTTTGCTCGTGCTCGGGCGCAACAGTGAAAAAATGTTAGGTTTTGCTCCGCATGGTGCGGGGCGGAATCATTCGCGCACGGCCCTACGGCGTCAATATCCCGGTGATCAAGCAAAGGAAGTGGCGATCCGCAAAAGCACCGCAGGCATTGATGTCCGCTGGTATTGCGGAAAACCTGACTTGAGCGAAACTCCCATAGCCTACAAAAATGCCGCGCGCATTCGCGAGCAAATCGAACACTTTGCCTTGGCGCAGATCATTGCCGAAATTCAGCCACTGGGCTGCATCATGGCTGGTGACTCGGGGCGCTCTTGTCGTGATCGCGAGGATGAGCTCACTCCCAAGCAAAAACGTCAGATCGAGCATCGGGCCGAACGCCGAAAGGTGAAACGGCATTTGGGATGTGTGGATGATGACGATGATTGATGCACCAATTGTCTCTCGCATTCACACTCTTGTTTGCGTATTGGGTGAAACAATCGGCCTCTAACTCGCGTATGCAACGTTACTTATGCGATTTTTGGCCATCATTTTCCTGCTTGCTCCGTTCTTTAGCTCGGCATTGACGCCGCTTCTGATGAGCGCGGAAAAGGCGGACACACCGGGATTTTCCAGTCCCTCTGTGGGCTTGTATGAAATTCGCCATCCGATGCCCGTGATCCTCAAGGCCACAGCAGCTGTGAGTGCGGAAGATGTCGCATTGCAATTTTCGAGTTTCTGCCTCGGCGGAGTGGAAAAAATCGCGATCTTGAGTGGACCTGATTTTTCGAGCGAAAAAGCGCAATGGATTGGCAACATTCCGCACACGGAAGTCTGGTCGCCGCAATCGTTTCGTTTGCAGGACGTCCATCTTGCTGCGCTGCGGGGTGGTCAGTCACTGCGTGCTGATTTTTATCTCAAACCTGAGGCGGTGTTGCAGTTGCGCGAATTGCAGATCGCTCCGGAGCGACCTCGTCATGTGCCAATGCAATCGCCCGAAGAAATTTCCGCCTTGCAGCAGGCCTTGCAACAAGAGGCCGCAGCGCAAATGCCCGCTCGCATCGATGAAGTGGTCGTCTCCGCAGATCGTGTGACGGTGCGTGGGAGTGCGGTTGTTGGTTCGATGCCACTGCTCGCCGAGGTGCCGATGCATTTGCCGATTCACTCGCCTGCGCGGTTTCAAAAAACCCACTCGCTCACACTCGATGCCGCGGGAAAATTTCAGATCGAATTGCCCCGCCAAGTAGCCGATGCAGCTGGCTCGCGCGATCGCTTGCTGGTGACCTGGCAACTCTGCGATGCCGAAAAATCCAAAGCTTTATCGCATCGGCGTTATGCAGACCAGATTGCCTGTCGCCAACCTGTTCTTCCTGCCGCAAAGCCGGCGACGAAAAAAGGACTCGGTGGCTGGACGCCTGGGCGTTCCGTTTCTTCCGACCTCGTCGATCTCGGGATTTCCTCGGTCACGATTAACGTTATGCTCGATGGGTTGCTCACGCTCAAGCCAACGGCGGAATCGACGCCGCGCGTTTGGCAAGGTCGCACGTATCACATGAACGAAAAAAATTGGGCATCGCTGGATCGCAGTATGATCGATGCCGCAAAGGCCAAGGTCATGACATCTGCCATTTTGTTGATCGCCAATCCCCACAAATCACGCCGAGCGGAAACGCAATTGTTAGCGCATCCGGGCTGCACCCCTGAAGGCACGTTTGCGATGCCAAACATCTGTGATGCCGAGGGGCTGGCATTCTATGGCGCGATTCTTGATGCCATCTACGATCGTTACATGCGTGCCGATGGGCGCTATGGTCGCTTGCATCACACAATTTTGCACAACGAGGTGGACGCTGGCATTGTCTGGACCAATGCGGGCGAGATTCCGGTGGAAAATTATTTCGATCTTTATCAAAGGAGTTTGCGCCTATCGCACTTGATTGCACGCACCTACGACCCACACCATCTGCCATTTATATCGTTGACGCATCATTGGGCGAAAACCGCGCCGCAGTGGTATCCATCGCGCACATTGTTAGAACTACTCGTCGGCTACACAAGGCGCGAAGGAGATTTTCCGTGGGCGCTTGCCTATCATCCCTATCCGCAAAATCTCACCCGTCCACGCACATGGGAGGATGATCAACCGAATTTCACCTTCGATACCCCAAAGATCACACCGCGCAATCTCGAAGTGTTAGATACCTACATGAAGCAACCTGCGCTGCTCTATCTCGGCAAGCATGTGCGTGAGGTGCATCTCTCCGAAAATGGATTCAACTCGCCCGACTACAGCGAGGCTTCCTTGCGTGATCAAGCTGCGGGCATGGCCTATGCATGGAAAAAAATCCAGAATCTTTCGTCGATCACCGCCTGGCAGTATCACAACTGGATCGACAATCGTCACGAAGGAGGTCTGCGCATTGGCTTGCGAAAATTCCCCGACGAACCCGGAGATCCCTACGGCAAAAAGCCGATCTATCATCTCTATCAAGCACTCGGCACAGCCCGCGAAGATGAACTCTGTGCTCCATATCTTCCTCACATTGGCAAAAAAGGCTGGCAAGAAATCATGCAGCCTGTGGCCAAGTGATTCCGAGTTAGCGAGAACATCTTCGACTGAAACTGCGCAAAGATTCAGCGCTTCGCCTAGCCGAGGTGGAGCAATTTGGGGAAAAATCGCAGTGCAGCGCGGCCAGTGTATTCGCTTAGGAAAGTGAGTGGCTCGTCGCGTGCTTCGGCGATGCATTCGGCGGTGTGGCGGACGAAGGATGGTTCGTTGCGCTTGCCACGATGAGGCACGGGAGCGAGATATGGTGAATCCGTCTCTAACAAAAACGTCTCGCGTGGCAGTGTGCTGACTACGTCTAACACATCGCGGGCCGTCTTAAAGGTGCATACGCCACCGAAGGAGACGAGGCCACCGAGCGCGATGACTCGGTCGGCATTTTCGCGGTTACCGATGTAGCAGTGAAAGAGTGCGCGCACCGAATCGGCATGGCGTTGGTAGATTTCCATTGCGTCATCAAAGGACTGACAGCCACTGCGATCACGGGTGTGGATGACGATGCCGAGCTTGCTGCGTTTGGCTAACAGAAAATGTTGTTCGAGGAAATCGCGCTGGCGTTGGCGAAATGTTTCTTCGTCCCAGCCATAGGGCGCGGGATGGTAGTAGTCGAGCCCTGTTTCACCAATGCCGACGACGCGGTGATCGCTGGTGTGTGTCTCGATGATAGCAACGGCATCGTCCGGCGCATTGTGCACATCGCAGGGGTGGATGCCAACGCAGATGCCGATGCCGGGATAGGTGTCGGCAATCGTCAGGTTGGCATCGATATCATCGAGGCAGGTGGCAAGGGAGACCATTTTTTGCACTCCGAGCATGCGGGCTCGGGAGACGATGTCGCCGAGCTCGCTAGGATCGAATTTGTGTGAGGCGAGGTGGCAGTGGGAGTCAATGAGCATGGAAAGGAATCGAAAGGTTTCAGCGTTGATTAAATGCGAGGAGGTCGGCGTATTTCACTCCGCTGCCGCCGAACAAGTCAAGCGCACTACCGACGGTGACATCGAGGCGACCATGGCTGAGATCGTGGACTTTTTGCACATCGGCGAGCACGGCTACGCCGCCGGCATAGGTTTGCGGGATTTTTCCCCAAGCACCGAGCAAGGAAACGAGTTCTTCGTCGATGCCATTGCATAGTCCTTCGACGTCGGCAGCATGAATGAGAAATTCGGCGCAATGCCCAGCGAGCATGTCGAGAGTTGAGGTGTTGATATCGAGCTCGGTGAGTGTTTGCCAACGGTTCATGGCTACCGTCCATCCACGTGTGGTGCGGCGGCAACTGAGATCGATGACCAATTTCTCGCGTCCGACTTCGCTCACAAAAGCGCTGAGTTGATCCTGGAGAAATCGTCCGCTGGCATCGAAGAGCGCGGAGGTGACGATCACATGGCTAGCACCGGCATCGAGCCAAGCAGCGGCGTTATCGGGTCGGATGCCACCGCCGATTTGTAAGCCGCCAGGCCATGCGGCGAGAGCCTCGTGCGCGGCTTCGTTGTTGCCTGGGCCAAGACAAATCACGTGACCACCCATGAGTGCATCGCGGCGATACGTTTCGGCATACCAAGCGGCGCTTTTTTCCGAGACGAAATTTTCGCGCGGTCCGGCCCCATCGTCGCGCAGGGTGCCGCCGACGATTTGTTTTACCTGACCGTGATGAAGGTCGATGCATGGGCGAAATTTTGTCATGGCGTGGGGCAAGAAAACCATTATCATCGGGCAAGTTCCAGAACCAAATGAAGCAAATCTTTTCTGCAATGCAGCGGCGCTCCGCTGTTCTGATCATACCCTGCTTGTTGCTGCCGATCTTGCACGTTGGTTGCCGTAAGCAACCGACGCTCACGCCCTTGCCACAGCCAGCGCCCGTCGAGCATGTGGTGCAAGAGGGCATGGTGAAATTGCCAGGCGGCGAATTCATGATGGGCACGAGCGGCTTGTTTCAAACGGAGTATGGTCCCAAGGAATTTCCTGAAGAAAAACCTCAGCACAAGGTGCGGGTGAATGGTTTCTGGATCGATGAGACGGAGGTGACCAATGCGCAGTTTGCGGCCTTTGTGAAAGCGACGAATTATGTGACCTATGCCGAGCGCGATGCCAAGCCGGAGGATTTTCCGCAGGAGGCGCTGGAATCGCTGCCGCCTTTTCCCTTCAAGCAAGGCTCGATTGTTTTCATTCCTCAATCCAATACCAAGGGTGATCCGAATGCGCCGGGGCAGTATTTGAATTGGTGGAAATGGGACACCGATGCGAACTGGCGTGCGCCGATGGGCAAAGGCAGCAATATTGAGGGCAAGGAGAATTTCCCCGTCGTCTGTGTGACCTACGAGGATGCCGCCGCGTATGCGAAATGGGCGGGCAAGCGTTTGCCTACCGAGGCGGAGTGGGAATATGCGAGCCGAGGCGGATTGGTGCAAACACTGTACGTTTGGGGCGATAAACCGATGCCTGATGGCAAGCCGATGTGCAATAGTTGGCAAGGCGAATTCCCTAACGAAAACACAACAGCAGATGGATTCGCCTTTAGCTCGCCAGTAAAAAGCTATGCAGCCAATCGATTTGGCCTCTATGACATGGCGGGCAATGTGTGGGAAATTTGCAGCGACTTTTATGATCCCGAGTATTTCCAAGTAAGCCCTAGCGAAAATCCGCAAGGACCAGAGACTTGGGTCAATCGAGACAGCGGTGAGAAGTCGAGTGGCATGCCGCATCGCGTGACCAAAGGTGGTTCGTTTTTGTGTCACGATTCCTATTGTTTCCGCTATCGATCCGGTGCGAGACACTCACAAGATAGCCAATCCCCGACGAATCACACGGGATTCCGCAGCGTGAAGGATTTGTGATGAATTCTTGATATCAAGTCTTAGGTCTTATGTCTGAAAGTCTTGATTCTATTTCAATAAATCAGGACGGTTTTGCCGTGTTCGTTCTAACGCTTTTTCTTGTTGCCATGCGGCGATGTTTTTGTGGTGGCCGGATAGAAGGACCTCTGGAACCTTCATGCCTCGAAATTCAGCAGGCTTGGTGTAGGCGGGTGCTTCTAGCAGATT
>CANHKJ010000191.1 GCA_947460915.1 Verrucomicrobiia bacterium | reverse complement strand
CGTGCAGGCATGAACTACGATATCCCTAGTATTTAAAAATTTTCCCCACCCATGAAGCAAGCGATCAGAGACTGGAGCTTAAGGCTCACCCAGAAGGAAACACCTTTGCGAGTGCATTTGATCGGCGTAGCCGGATCTGGCATGAGCGGTTTGGCCCTGTTGTTATTAGGCATGGGGCACAAGGTGAGTGGATCGGATCGGGTGACGAGCAGCGAGACTGAGCGTTTGCAAGGTGTGGGTTTGCGTTTTTCCTCTCCGCATACGGCGGAAGCGGTGCAGGGCGCGGATTTGGTGGTGTATAGCTCGGCGATTCGTCCTGAGAATCCGGCTTTTGCCGCAGCGAAATTGGCGGGCATTCCGGTATTGCGTCGCGCGGAATGTCTCGCGGCGATTCTTTTCACCAAGAAGGGCATCGTCGTCAGCGGCACGCATGGCAAGACGACAACATCATCGATGACCGCACACATTTTTCGTGAAGCGGGCATCCGTCCGAGCCATTATGTGGGCGCGGAAATTCCTGTGCTCGGCAGCAATGCGCGCTGGGAGGAAGAGGGAGAATACATGGTGGCAGAGGGCGATGAAAGTGACGGCACCTTAGCCTTGTATGAACCTGAATGTTCGATCGTTCTGAACGTCGAGGCCGAGCATCTCGACTACTACCGCGATCTGGATCACATCTGCGAAGTTTTTACCCAATTGCTCGATCAAACACGCGGTCGCATTGTCTATTGCAAGGAATGCTCGGTGGCGAGCAAGTTGCAAGTGGGTCGTGCCAATGCGGTATCGTATGGCTGGCAAGATGCCGATTATGTGGCGGCAGATATTCGAGAATTGCGCGGCTCCACAGCCTTCACGGTGATGCGAAATGGCGAGGCGCTCGGCAATATCGAACTCGGCATCCCGGGACGACACAACGTGCTCAATGCCTTGGGAGCCATCGCTCTTGCCGATGGCGTCGGCGCGAGTTTTCCGCTGATCGCTCGGGCGCTCTCGACCTTTGCGGGGGCTAAGCGTCGTTTCGAAACGAAGTATCTTTCGCGTGAATACCGCATCGTCGATGACTACGGTCATCACCCCACGGAGCTAGCTGCCACCTTGCAAACAGCGCGTTCGCTAAATCCAGGTCGCGTGGTCGTGCTGTTCCAACCGCATCGCTACACGCGCACGCAGGCTCTGGCAGAAGAGTTTGGCAAAGCGCTGCAAGCGGCTGACCAAGTGTTCATCACCGATGTCTATGCGGCAAGTGAGACGCCGATCGAGGGGATCAGTGGCATGACCTTGGTGGAGGCGATGAAACGTCATGGCGATGTAAAAGTTTCCTACACACCCACTGTTGCCACGGCTCATCACGAGGCGGGAAATTCGTTAGAGCCAGGGGATTTGTTCATCACACTTGGCGCGGGCAACGTACACGAAGCAGGCAAACGTATTTCGGAAGACCTGAAAGTGTTAGAGGAAATATTGCGCCTCGTGCCTGCGGGAGAAATGGCGGGCAAATTGTATGAGCCGATGCGCCGTCATACCACGATGCTCGCGGGTGGACCTGCGCAATTTTGGTTAGAGCCGCACACATTTCAAGCATTTGCCGAAGCGGTCACGTATTGCCGCGAACGTGGCATGGCCGTTCGCGTGGTTGGCAGGGGTTCGAATCTGTTAGTGCGCGATGGCGGCATTCGTGGTGCTGTCATTCACCCCAGCGGCGGAGCATTTTCTGACGTTCGTGTGGAAAATGGAATGATCATCGCGGGGGCTGGAGCTCGCTTGAAAAAAGTCGCCAGCGTGGCACAGGCCGCAGGGCTTGGTGGCTTCGAGTGGATGGAAGGAATTCCCGGCAACGTCGGTGGCGCTCTGCGCATGAACGCGGGCGCGATGGGCATCGAAATGTTTGACCAAGTGGTGAACTTAACTTGCCTCGATGAAGATGGACTGATCCGCACGCGTGCGCGCGACGAGATCGAAGTAGAGTATCGCAATGTTGCTCTATTACGCAGAAATTTCGCGCTGGAAGTTACCCTGACTGGCCCTGTGGACAGCCCAGAAAACATCCAAGCGCGTTGGAATGAATCACGCAACAAGCGCCGCACCTCACAACCGATCGCCGCAAGCGCTGGCTGTATGTTTAAGAATCCAGCACCAGTTCCCGCTGGCAAACTCGTCGATGAACTCGGGCTCAAAGGCAGCCGTTTCGGTAAGGCGGAGGTCTCTACGGTGCATGGCAATTTTATCTGCAACACGGGCGGCGCGAAAACCTTGGAAATCCTCTCGCTTGTCGAGCAAATTCGCGAAAAGGCGCGCAACGAACGCGGCATCGAGATGGAAATGGAGGTCAAGGTCATCGGTGAAGATGAGTTCTCGTTCTAACACTTTTCCCTAGCAAATTCTCACCAAATATCAAACTACTATGAATCTAGAACTTCCCATCGCCGTTCTCATGGGCGGCCCCGGTTCCGAGCGCCAAGTATCCATCGCATCGGGCAATGCCGTCGTTAAAGCCTTGCGCGAAAAAGGCTGCATCGTCGAGCCCGTTGAAGTCAGTGGTCCCGACTTCACCCTGCCTGCAGGCACGGCACTTTGCTTCAATGTGATCCATGGCACCTTTGGCGAGGATGGCACTTTGCAAAAAATCCTCGAAGCGCAGAACATGCCTTACACTGGCGCTGGCGCGGAAAGCAGCCGTGTGGCTTTTGACAAAAATCTCGCCAAGGAGAAATTCGTGGCGGCTGGAGTCCCTACTCCACTCGCCGAAATCGTCGATGTATCACAAGGCGTCTGCTTGCCCGAGATGCCTGTGCCTTTTGTCGTCAAACCACCGCGCGAGGGCTCGAGCGTCGGCGTTCACATCGTTCTCAAACAAGAAGATGCCATGGCCGCGATGGAAGATGCCGCACGCTATGGAAATGACATTCTCGTCGAGCAATACATCGCCGGCAAGGAACTCACCGTCGGTGTGCTCGATGGCGAAGCTCTGCCCATCGTTCATATCGCTCCGCGCAGTGGTTTCTATGACATGAGCAACAAGTATCCGTGGATGAACGGTGGCGATGGCAGCGACTACTATTGCCCTGCCGATCTCGACGAGGAAACAACGCGCGCGGTGCAGGAAGCAGCCGTAGCTGCTCATAAGGCGCTTGGTGTGGAAGTCTATTCACGCGTCGATGTTTTGCTCGATTCTGCCAACCGTCCCTTCGTTTTAGAGGCCAATACCATCCCTGGTATGACCGAGACCAGTCTGCTGCCCAAAGCCGCCGCCGCAAAAGGCATTCCTTTCGGGGATTTATGTTTACGGATTGCTGATATTTCAGTAAAGTTGCGTTCGTAACCTAGAAAATGGCGCGCCGTAAAACATCGACATATCGCCCCTCATCCCGCTCTCAAGTGTTGGATGTTAAGGTATATTCGCCGACGATTCTTTGGTATCAGGTGCTCAAATTCTTCGGCCGCTGCACCAAATGGCTACTGCTTCTCGGCGTTCTTACAGCCAGTGGCTACGCCGTTTGGAACTACTACCAGCGCTCGTATGTGCAGAATCCGGATTACGAATTGCGGGTCATCAAGCTCACGCCGAATACCGCTTTGAACGAGGGAGATGTCGTCGCCATTACTGAAATGCCGCTCAATACCAGCATTTTTGGCATCGACATCGATGATGTAGAAGAACGCCTACGCCAACGTCCCGAGGTCCTTCATGCAAGCGTCCAGCGTGAACTGCCCTCCACCATTTCCATCGATCTCAAGGAACGTATCCCTTACGCATGGATCGAGTGCCCCTCACGGGATATGCAAGCCCGCAGTCGCGACCGCGGTTTTCTCATCGATCGCGATGCTCATCTTTATCCCTGCCCGCCGATGCAATATGAAGCCGCTTTGGCGCTTCCCGTCATCGTGATCTCCTCTGAAGAATCGGCCCATTTGGAAAATGGCAAAAAAATCACCGCAAAGTCTCTGCAACGCGCCATGCACTTGTTAGAGATTGCCGAAAAAACCACTCAATCCTCTCTACCATGGATCGATCGTATTCAGCCCCACCAACGCTGGGCCATGAAAGTTTGGACACGCGATGGCATCGAGGTGACCTTCGGCTTAGACGACCACCAACGCCAAATGCAAGATCTGCTTGTCTCCATGGAGCACGCTGCTGGTAAAGGCATGCAAATCGCCTCGATCAATCTCATCCCGCAACGCAATATCCCCGTCGTGCTGCGTAATGCAGCAGCCACCGGTGACCCGAACGATAGTCTCACAACACCCATCGAAAATCCCGTCATCACCCCCTATCCCGCACGCTAACATTTTTTCTCCCACCCCACCATCATGGCACGCGCCAAAATACACGTAGGACTCGAAATCGGCACCAGCAAAGTCTGCATGGTCGTCGGTGAAGTGAAGTCGGACGGCTCTGTGAAAATTCTCGGTCTCGGCACCAGCAAAGCCGCCGGTGTCCGCAAGGGCGAGATCTGTGATTACTCGAAAATCCGCGAATGCGTGGACGACGCGCGCATGAAAGCGGAAGAAGCAAGCGATGTCGAAATCGGTAGCGTTTTTCTCTCCGTTTCAGGCGCACACATTCAGAGCATCAACAACATCGGCACCTACCGCCTGCCCGACAACGAAAAGCAGATCCAGCCCGAGCACATCGCCGAGGCGAACGATATCGCAAAGGACATCAACATCAGCCCCGAGCACGTCTATTTGCACAACATTTTACGCAATTACCGAGTCGATGGCTTCGAGCACAGCTCCAGCCCCGTGGGCTTATTCGGAAAAACCCTAGAGACCGATTTTCACGTTGTCACAGGCATTGGCACGCGCATCCAGAACAGCATCAAATGCGTCCGCGAACTCCAGATGGACGTCGATGACGTAGTCTTCGCGCCCATCGCCACCGCTCAGCTCGCCCTCAATCGTGCCGAACGCGAACGCGGGGCCTTGCTCATCGACATCGGCGGCGGCACTACTGACTACGCCCTCTACCTCAATGGCTGCATCGCCGCATCCGGCTGCATCCCCGCTGGTGGCGAACACATCACCAATGACATCCACATGCTCACTGGACTGTCATTTTCCAAAGCAGATGGCCTTAAAATCAAAGAAGGAGATGCCTCCGGTGATCAATCCCGCTCGGTCGGCACGATCAAAATCCCCGTCGACGAAAAAGGCTTTTCCCAGCAAGAAGTCAAACGCGAGGTGCTCAACGAAGTCATCCGCCAACGCCTGATCGAAATCCTCAGCCTCGTGCGCAAACGTCTCCCGCCCGGCTCCGTGGAACTCATCGGCACAGGCGTTTTCCTCTCCGGAGGCAGCAGCCAGATGCGCGGGCTCGATACCCTCACGCACCAGGTCTTCCAACGCGCCATCTATCGCGCTGAGGCCGCAGAAATCAGCGGCGTCCAAGCCAATTTCAAAGACCCCCAATACGCCACAGCGCTAGGCCTGATTCGCTACGCCCAACTCGCCGATCTGGAAAAACAAAACTCCGCCCCCAAAGGCCTCGGTCGCTTCTGGCCCTTCCGCCGACGTTGATCCGCTAACGCCGATCTCCGCACTCCGCTCCAACGCACCCTAAATAACACCAACTCCGTCTGTTATGATCGAATTTACCAAAGACCCACAAAACACCATCCCTTCCTCGCTCGTAAAAATCATCGGCCTCGGTGGTGCCGGCGCCAACATGCTCGACCGCGTCGCCCTCGATGGCATGGAAGGCGCGGAAATGCTCGCCCTCAATGCTGACATCCGCACACTCTCTGGCTCGGTCGCCTCGGAGCGGATTCAGCTCGGACGCAATCTCACCAAGGGCCTCGGCACCGGTGGCGACCCTGATCTCGGACAAAAAGTCATGATGGAGGCGGAAAAAGAAGTCCGTTCCGCCATCAAAGGCCGCAAAATCATATTCCTCTGCGTCGGACTCGGCGGTGGCACCGGCTCCGGCGGCGCGCCCACCCTCACCCGCATCGCCCGTGAGGAAGGCGCCTTCGTCGTCGTTTTCGCCACCATGCCCTTCGGCTTCGAAGGCCACCGCCGCCGCGAGCAGGCAGAAACTGCGCTCAATGAACTCGCCGTTCTCAGCAATGCCCT
>CANHKJ010000190.1 GCA_947460915.1 Verrucomicrobiia bacterium | reverse complement strand
TCTGCATCGGGCTTGCCATCGCGCATATCATTTTCCACAAGCTCGGAGAAAACATGCGCCGCATCGACCATTACTTCTTCCGTTGCTTGCAATACCTGTGGCTCGACATCATCCAACAGATAACGCGCGAGTTGCAAGAACCCCAACGCGATCACAAAGGTGATCAGAAGCAATGTGATGCGAGTCAATCTCATGCTACCAATTTTCTCAAGCCATCACAAACACATAGCCCAAGCCGCGACGCGTCTGGATCATATCTTCCGCACCCTCGTGCGCCATGCGCATCTTGGCACGCACTGTCTTGATGTGTGCGTCCACCGTGCGATCCGTCACCGCGCCCGGATCATACCAGGCTTTTTCTAACAACTGATCACGCGACATCACCCGCCCTTCATTTTCTAACAGAACCAACAACAACTTGTATTCGTGAGCCGTCAGATCAAGGCAAACACCATGACAATGCAAGCGCATCGCCACAGGATCATGCTCGATGGTTTTCGAAATCTTCGCCACTCCGCTTTTTGCGATAGGGGTCGCATCCTTGTTAGAAGCCATGTCAGTCGGTGCGGAACGTCGCAAAATCGCTCTGACACGAGCACTGATCTCACGCGGCGAAAATGGCTTGGTCACGTAATCATCGCCACCGATTTCCAAGCCAAGAATGCGGTCAATTTCCGCATCACGCGCCGTCAAAAACAGCACGGGAATGGTCCGATCCTCGCGCAATTTCCGGCAAACATCAAACCCCGTCATGTCTGGCAAGCCGACATCGAGAATCACAAAATCGAATGACTCTTGCGATAAAACATGGAGCGCATCGCCACCAGTCAGCACATGTCTCACCGAAAAGCGATCCGTTTCCAGCGCATACACCAATGCATCCGCGATCGCGGGTTCATCCTCTACCACCAAGACTCGGGTCATGTGCGTAGCCTGCACAGCTTTCGGCATTTTCCAAGCAGGAAAATGAGCTCATCAAAAATAGCCCCAAAGTTGTTTTACAACTCTAACAAATCTTCCGGGCGCTGCACAATGGCATCCGGCTTCATGGCTTCGAGCCGTGCTCGATCATGATAGCCCCATGTCACAGCAATGCTTTTCACGCTACCACGCAGAGCTGTTTCGAGGTCCATCGTGCTATCGCCAATCATGCCACTCGTCTCAGCGATCCAGCTTTCATGTTCCAAAATATCACGCAGTCCTGCGGGGTCGGGTTTGTGAGGTATGCCGTCGCGTTGACCTAGCACCACGTCAAAAACCCCGGGAAACAACGACTCGACAATTTCTACCGTGAATCGATGCGGTTTGTTCGAAAGCACTGCCAGCACCGCACCACGGGTGCGCAGTTGCTGCAGCACATAATCTATGCCGGGATACACAACTGTTCCTAAGCGCCAGCCATTGATATACCAGTCTCGAAATCGTTCTAAAACCGCAGCGCGACCTTCGGGATGATCGGGCAAGGCCCTTGCAATCAACATCTCGATGCCATCGCCAATGAACGAACGCACTGTTGCTTCTTCGTATATGGGATGCCCTTCGCTTGCCAGTGCATGATTCAATCCCATTGCAATCGCTGGCAACGAGTCAACCAAGGTGCCATCCAAATCAAAAATCCATCCGTCCACGCCGTGGATGCTATCAGTAACTGATCAAGCTGACTAGTTCTGTGTCAGAAAAATCATTCAAATGATCCGTGGCCGCAAGCAGCAATTCTTGGTTCGCCACTTCTTCCAGTGAAGCAAACTCATCCACATCGTGCTGCACGACCACAGTGCCCTGAGGTTCTGGCACAACCGTTACAGCGACGTAAGAGCCCAGTGCAATGGCGGCAGCAGCCCCACAAGAGCACAGCACTTTGGGAGCAAAAAGGCTTTGCCACCAAGCAGCCACACCACTCAAAGCAGAGGCATCTTGTGTGCGAATGCGCAGCATCACGCGATCCGCAAACTGCGGACTGGCCGACACTCCTGGCGATTGACGCAGCAAATCCCAGATCGGATCATCGTGCAAATCAGAATCTACCTCTGATGCACTTTGTGCCGAATGACGCGGTGTGTTTTCGCTATTATTTTTCATGGAATTGCCTCCTACACCGATAAAAACACATCGATGAGCAAAAAGTCGCGAAATTTTTAAAAAAATCGTCGATTCGTTCAAGCCGCTTGGCGCAACAAGGCAACCAAAACTCCCTGCACGATCAATTCGCGGGCCGGAATTAGGTCGGGAAAGTTCTTATTCTCCGCATGCAAAAATGGTTTTCCATTCTCCATAACATAGCGTTTTAAGGTTGTCTCACCGTCGATCAATGCAGCCACAATGTCGCCATTGCGCGGTTCGCGGAATTCCATGATCACCACGTCTCCATCACAAATGTGTGCATCCACCATTGACTCCCCACGCACTTTCAAGGCAAAAGTTTTGGCCGAACGTTGAATTCCCAGAGAACGCACATCAATCGACAGGCAGCCCTCTTTTTCCGGAGTGGTATCATCGCCATAGCCGGCGGCAATGCGACCATAGATCGGAATGTCCATGATTTCCTCGCGATCAAGCTCATCGGGAAATGCCACCGCACGCGCCTTACCAGGCAAGCGTTGAATCGCACCTTTCTTTTCCAAAGCGCGCAAATGACTCATCGCAGCCGTTTGACTGGCGAAGCCAAAATAGTGCTGAAGCTCGCGCGTCGATGGCATAATGCCAGTCTTGCGTTGCGATGATTTCAGATACTCGAGTATCTCCTGCTGGCGTAGCGTTAGTTGGTTTGAGCTCATCTGATGAACAGTGTTCGACAGAACAAAACAAAATAATACGCAGTCTGACAAGAAAAAAATAAGTAAATATGCACAGTGTGCGTATATTGTCTCATCATGATTACTGACCATTATTCTTGGCTCCGTGGCGTACTCCACGAATTTTCCTGCCAAACAGGCACGATCCACCGCAGCACAAGCGATGGTAATCATCTCGATCTCGTCGCGCAGATTGGTGTACCAGAGTTTTTGCTGGATAAAATTGCCTACATCCCCTTCGGCAAAGGCATCGCTGGAACTGCTGCCGCTAAACGCGAGCCTGTGGAATTGTGCAATTTGCAACAAGACTTGGGAGGTGTAGCGCGACCAGATGCCCAGCAGACAAAGGTATCTGGATCACTCGCCGTGCCAATTTTTTCCGCCGATGGTAGTTCCGTATTGGGCGTCCTTGGAGTAGGAATGCAACAGCCGCATGACTTCAGTGATGAGGAAAAACAACGTCTCGCCCGCTTCGCGAAGATCCTGTGCAAAGATTTCTCTGCATAAGGTTGACCCCCCAAGGCTTTACTGCTAGTCTACTCCTTATGAAAGCCGAAGACGCTGCAAAAAAAGTTCTCGATACCATGCTCGGACACCTTGGCTTCACGGCTACCATCGACCTTGAGCACGATGCCGAAGGTCCATGCTTGCAGATCAAAACCGCGCAACCTGAGCTTCTCATCGGCGATGATGGTGACCGCCTCGATGACTTGCAATATCTCGTCAATCGGCTTCTACGCAAGCACTACGAAGAGGCGCCTCGCATCAAGGTGGACTGCGCGCACTTTCGCAGCATGCAGGAGGAAAAGCTTCGCAATGAGGTGCAATCACTCGCCGAGAAGGTAAAACACAGTGGTAAGCCCTTTCAAATGCGGCCACTGAATGCCTACTTCCGTCGCCTTGTCTACCAAGCCATTCTCGATGATCCTTTGATCGAAGCGCATTCGCCTGAGGGCACCTCACGACTGAAGCGCATCACTCTCTCCCTCAAATCCTAAACATCCCCCTCCGGATCTCCTTATACCCCCTCCCTCATAATGAATAAATGGCTCTTTAGCAACGGCACCAAAGATCCCGTGGCATCCTTTGCGCTGCTCTTTCTCCGCATCGCCATTGGCAGCATGATGCTGCTAGGGCATGGCTGGGGGAAATTAGAAAATTTTTTCACACTCCAGGAGAAATTTCACGTACCAGAGATTAGCATTCTCAGCTCTTGGATGAATTCTACCACTAGCCTCACGTGCACGATTTTTGCCGAAGTGATTTGTGCGGCACTCTTGGTACTTGGATTAGCCACACGACCTGCGGCACTCATTTTTAGCTTCACCATGGCAATCGCCGCATTCGTCGTGCACGAAGACGCTCCGTTTTTCTTTGGACCAAATGTGACATCATCCAAAGAATTGGCCGTGCTTTATCTAGTCGGCGGACTCACTTTACTCATCACCGGCGGTGGTTCCTACTGTCTCGATGCCAAATTTAGCATTCATAAGCGCCGCATATTTAACTGAATTGTTAACGCTCTCAGCATCATGCAAACGCAACGCCTCGTTCTCCCCGCCGATCTCAATCAGTACGGATTCCTTTTCGGAGGTCGCCTGTTAGCATGGATCGATGAAGCTTCATGGATCGCCGCGAGCATGGAATTCCCTCACTGCCGATTCGTGACCATAGCGATGGATGATGTGCAATTTCGCCACAGTGTGCGCGAGGGCACCATTCTCAGCATCGATTCGACTCTAACCCGCATAGGCAATACCTCCGTCACCTACCGCGTTGAGGTCATCGATCACCGAAATCCACAAGCCAATCCGCTATTTGCTACAACCGTTACCTTTGTGAATGTGACTGAGGCGGGTGAGAAATCATCCATCGATTCGTCAAAACACTGAATTCCCTTATTGGGAAAAATACTCAAGCACTTGCCAAGAATAAGGATTATGTGCATCGTTGAGCCATGGATGAATACAATCGTCGCGAATTCCTTCACACCACAGTTCCCGGCTTTCTTGGGGTGCTACTTGCTTTACCGACCTTGTGCGCCACAGCCACTCGTGCAAATGCACAAAATGGCCGGCCAGCCAAAAATCATGCCATGCATTGGGATGCATTTCTCGAAGCGATTGCCAAGGAAGCTGCAACTCAACATCTTGATCGTTGGGACCAAGAATTGTATCTCAAAAGAATCTCTACGTTGGCGCGGAACCTTCATCGCGATGACCCCGTATTAGTCAAGGGACTTGCCCAGATCAAGACGAAACTAGAGCAAGGAAATGTGGATTTTGAATATCTTGAAAAACGTCTCGATTTCGCGATTTGTCTCGTCCAGTTCGAGAAAAATCAGATCATTTCTGCGCACGATCATCCCGGCATGACGGGCATGATTCTATGTGCCAGCGGATGCATCCACACACGCAACTACGATCTCATCAAAGAATCCACAAAAAAGTTATCTGAAGGCAAGGAAGAAACCACATGCCAACTCCGACTATCAGCTGAGCAATTGTTAGAGAAAAATGCGGTCACTACACTCACGGCAAAAGCCCGAAATATCCATACACTTCAAGCGAAAACTACGACGCAACTCGTCGACATCTTCACACCTCCTTACAATGATAAGCGAAGCAAAGATAGCCGCTGGTTTACTATCGATGAAATGCCACGCAAAGGCACGCAAAACATCTTTGATGCCGTTGTGCGCTAGATCGATCAGTCACGCTTTTTTCCAAGCGAAAAAATGCGATCTGCCTGCTCGCGAGCCTTTTGTTTATGTGGATCCTTGACGTACATCGTGATTGCGCCTAAAGCCGCAACCAAAGCTCCCCAGTCATCGGTAAAACCAACACCGAGAAGAATGTCGGGCAAAATATCAGCTGGTAAAATAAGATAACCGAGCGCGCCAATGATGATGGTCCTCGCCCAAGCAGGAGTATCGGTATCCTGCAAGCAGTGATAAAGAGTCAAGGCCGTAACGATGAGCTTATCCCCTGCGAGCTTGGAAATACGCAGAAGCTTCGAGCTTAATCGCGAAGGACTGTACAGGTGATGTGTATGATCGTATTTCACGCAAATGGCAAGGAGATCGTTAACGTTCTTAATCCACCCTAATGCTGATTTTGCGACAGCGCAACATTCAAACGCAGATCTCGGGCTGACCAGAGAACGCCTGCTGCGGATTCAGCGGCACCACGCATTTTACGGGCTCCGTCTTTTCGACTGGTGCTGAACTTTTCACGAGCCAGCGCAAAGGCTTCATTTACAAAAATTTTGCTGCCAATCACCG
>CANHKJ010000189.1 GCA_947460915.1 Verrucomicrobiia bacterium | reverse complement strand
ATCGAACCACTCGATCATCGCCCAGTAACGTGCTTGATGAATGGATGGCGTAAGTTTGCGGTATTTTTCTAACAAGCGCTGTGGTGGCGTGTGCGGGTCGTGCGGCATCAGCGGTGCATACCACAAGAAAAAGGGCTTCTTCTGAGCGATGGAAAGATCAAGGAAATCGTCAATCGGTTTCATGGTTTTGCGGCCGATGTCGAGACCTGCATCACCATGTCGACCGCCCTTAGTCATGCCATGCGTAAAGCCCCCACGAGAAAATTCACCCTGCCACCACTTGCCTGTTTGCATGGCGAGGTAGCCATTTTCGGTAAGAATGCGCGGCAAGGTGCGCTGGGCATCCATGTGCTTGTTGATGCGTTCGCGCCCGTCAAGAAAGGCTTTGCTTTGATAAAATTTCGCTTTCGCGACGTCGGCCGGCATCGGCGGATCGTTCGAGGTGATTTTGTGCTGGCTTGGATATTTTCCGGTGAGAATCGTGGCAAGGCTGGGACAGCAAAGACTCGATGGCACGTAGCCCCGCCGAAAGGTCAGTCCCTCCTTCGCGAGTTGATCGATGTGCGGTGTTTGGACCTGCGGGTGCCCCATGAACGAATAGTCGGTCCAGGCATGGTCATCGGAAATGATGTAAACCACGTTCAGCGGAGCCGCGCAGGCACTGCTGATGATCAGAGCGAGTAGAGTGATGAATTTACGCATGAACTTGTTGGAGCCAATCCTCCAAGTTGTAATACATCGTTACGCGGGTGATCTTTCCGTTTTTTACGGAAAAAAATGCTCCGGCGGGTAGCACGTAGGTTTGCCCCGTGGCTTCGGGCAGTCCTTCGTCGGTAGCCAAATACGCGCCATGCACCACAAACTCGGCCGCCGCCCGCGTGCCGTCTTCGCTGGCAAAAAGCTGGATCTCTTGCAAATTCTCGCGGTAGCTGCGATTCATCCGCACGAAAAACGCCCGAAATGCCTCGACTCCGATCTCCGCGCCTCCTTGATTGATATCGTGCACCACATTCTCATCGAGCAAACCGAGCATGGCATCGGTATCACCGGCATTGAAGTGAGCGTAGTATTTTTTTAGCAGCGCGAGAGTGGATTGTTGAGGTGTCATGGCGGGAAATGTAGGCAAAATCGGCTAGGAAACCAGTATTTCCTGTACAATTCCGATTTTTGCGATTTTTCGCGCTTGGTGATTGACATTTCTTCATGCATACTCCGCGCCATGCCCACTGTTGCTATTGTTGGTCGCCCGAACGTGGGGAAATCCGCGCTGTTTAACCGTATTGTAGGACGGAAAATTGCGATTGTACACGACCAAGCCGGAATCACCCGGGATCGTCTGTCTGCGCCGTCGAAGGTGACGAAGTTTCCCTGTGAAATCGTCGATACCGGCGGCATCGGTGCCACGCTCGATGATGGATTTGCCGAACAGGTCGCCTTCGAGGTGGACATCGCCATTTCAACGGCGGATTTGATTCTTTTCGTCGTCGATGCGCACGATGGCATCACCGCGATCGACTCCGCACTCGGACAAAAACTTCGCAAAGCCAAGGCCAAAGTGTTGTTGGTGATGAATAAGGTCGATCACGATAAGCATGAAGCCTCTTTCAGCGACTTTGCCAAACTCGGTCTCGGCGAAGGCATTGCTGTGTCCGCAGAACACGGTCGGAATTTTGGTGAATTAATCGACGAAATTGATGCGGTTCTTGAGCCGATCTCTCCTGCCGAAGGCGAAACGCCCGAAATGCGCCAACCTGAAGGCATTCGCATTGCGATTGTCGGCAAACCAAACGCGGGAAAATCCTCGCTCGCGAATGCCATTCTCAAGGACCAGCGCACCATTGTTTCGGACATCGCTGGCACCACACGCGATGCCGTCGATCTTCCCTGCACCTTCAAAAACGAACACTTCACCTTGATTGACACCGCCGGTTTGCGTCCGCGGGCCAAGCGCGATACTTCGGTCGAAGTGTTCTCGGCGATACGCACCGAAAAAGCCATTCGCCGCGCGGACCTTACTTTATTGGTCATCGACCTCGCTTCCGGCATCACAGCGCAGGACCGCAAGATCGCGCAATTGATTCTCGAAGAGAACAAACCTTGCTTAATCGTGCTTAATAAGTTCGACCTCTATCATCCCGGTGCGAAGAAAAAATCGCGCATCGAGGAAGCAACTGAGCATGTCAAACGCGAGCTGTTTTTCCTCGATTACGCGCCTTTCGCGATTGTCTCCGCCAAGGAAAATGACTCCGTTGATCTCGTGCTGAAAGAAGCATTGAAGATTCGCAATGAGTCGAAAAAACATCCGACTACCGGCATTCTCAATCGTCTGCTGCAGAAGGCGATCGAAAAAAATCCACCACCGGTGGACTCGAAGCTGAAGAAGCGCATGAAGCTGTATTACGGCACTGTTGCGACCGACAAGACCAGCGAGCTGATTCCCGTGCCGACTTACATTTTGTTCGTCAACGACAAAAAGTTGCTGCACCAAAGCTACGCGCAATACCTGCGCAATCAACTGCGCGAGTCTCATCCATCGCCCGGCATTCCGATCGTTTTCTCGCCGCGTTCCCGCGAGCGCCGCGACCTCACACCCGGCACTTTCTCGCAGAAGAGCCACTGAGTTTTTTGGGGGCGTGGCTATGCTTGACTAGGGTTGCGGAAAAGACATCGCCTGAGAGCTCATGGCCTGCTTTTCTTGCCATGGCTCATCGATATCGAATGCATTCAACCCCTGCTCGCCTTTGATACAAAGCCATCCACGTGCCTGCCAATCCGCAAACCAGGAAGAAACCTGTGCCGCTTCGGGATGCGGTTCTGGCAATTGAGTGAAAAATTCCGTTAGGAAAACACCTCCAGCCAGAGTACTAAGAAAACAAGCTTCTTCATTCGGTATTCGCACGATCCCACTGCTTCCCGATGGTCGTCGCCAGATGGCTACGGATACGCTCTCGTGAGGGCAATGATAAGCCGGTGCAAAATCTTCCCAATCAACGCATAGATCCGCAGGCACCGGGAGATGCAAAAGCCTCACGTGGCGTTGAATCCCAATCATTTTGTTCTCCAGATCCGCCGCTTGCGGCAGTGCACTTTGCAATGCCTCGAAACTTTCCATGTAAGCATATTCAATGCGAGCAATGGCCTCAAACCACCGACGTTGTTGATTGTTGAGAATTTCGCTTTTCGATAAAAACACAGCAAAGCCTTCGCCAAGATGGCGCAAGGTAAAACTTTGTGATGGTCTCGTTAGCAAGTATTGTTCGATCAAATCCCAGAACACTTGATCCCCAGACATTTTACGCAAGACCGGAAAATCTTCCGCTAAGGAATCTAAGATCCGATACCAATATTGGCGATGGTACAATTCGAGTCGTTCCGCAGCACTGAGAACTTGGTTCGGCTTGATCCATTTCTCGGCAATGGAAAAAAATTCTACCGAATGCCCTTCATCGCTGGGATGTAATTCTGTCGCTTTTCTGCTAGATCCGCGAAGCGGTAGAGTTAACGCTTGGAAAAAATCTTTCTGCCATGGCTCACACTGCTTCATAATTTTTGCTAGGTTCATTTTCACGCAGTTGGTTATTACGCCATTTTTCGGATTTTTTCGCCTCCTGCCAAACTTCTTCAAAAGATGGAATGCTAGCATCCCATTCCAGCAACGTCGCTGTTGAGCCACAGCGCTCAATCGCCCGAGCATAGAGCTGCCACACGGGATCGATTACAGGATGGTCATGCGTATCGATGATGAACCTTTCATAGCGCGAGTGCCCTGCAATGTGAATTTGTGCAACTCGATTGCTAGGGATGAAATTTACGTAATCCATCGGATCAAACCCATGATTGAAGGAAGAAACATAGATGTTGTTGACGTCGAGCAGAATTCCGATATTGGCAAGTTCGCAAACTTCCGAGAGAAATTGCCACTCGGTCATTTCATCCATGGTAAACTCCGCATAGCTACTGATATTTTCCATAGCTAAGGGAATTTCCAAAAAATCTTGTGCGATGCGTAAATTCTCAGCAGTTTTTCTGGCAACATCGAAAGTGAATGGCAATGGCAGAAGGTCGTGACTGACGCTCCCATCCACACTGCCCCAACAGAGGTGATCAGAAATCCACGGAGTATTCGTTCGCTTGATCAATTTTTTCAATCGCCGCAGATGATCCATGTCCAAACCATTGCCATTGCCCGGATACATTCCTACTCCGTGCATCACAACTTGGTATTGATCCATGATCGAATCTAACACAGCCAGAGCACGACCACCCTCCACCATGTAGTTTTCCGAAATGATTTCAAACCAATCCACCGCAGGTTTTTCTCGGAGGATATGATCGTAATGAGGCACCCTCAAGCCGATGCCAGTTCCGAGCATTTTTCCGCCAGTGAATCGAGAATCAGCCATCGTTTTCCGTTGGTGGGTTAGATTTCTGATCTGGTGAACGAGTTGAAAGGGAAAAAAGATCTTGGCGCAAAGACTGCAAAAACTCTTCGCGAGGTTGTGTTTTTGCCAAATCTGCCACGTGTCTCTTCACCAACAAGCGCAAAGATTTAATCTGCTTCGTGTATCTGCGACAAATGGAACAAACCAAAAGATGGAATACGCGACGAATTTTTTCTTTGTCAGTCAAAGGTCGATCATAGGAAAGCAATGTGAGCCGAACACTGTCTCTGCATGAAATGTGATGTTTATGAAGTAAGCCGCCGATCAGTTTATGGCTTCTTTGATAGTCTCCGGGTGGTGGTGGAAGAGTAGCACTCATCGTGTTAGAGATTCTTGGAGACAGGCTCGCAATAAATGTCGAGCTCTGGTTAATAATACGGAAGCACTTGAGAATGCCACACCAGATGCAGTAGCGGCTTCTGGGACCGACATTTCATCGACTTCACGAGCAAGAAACAGCAACCGAAGTTTTTGCGGCAGCTTGTCCATGCATAGAGAGATGTATTTTCGTAGATCAGAATTTTGCGCCGCCACAACAGGTGATTGCAACATGCATGACATGCCAAAGTTAGGATCGATCGTCCAACTGCCATGTTCGTCAAACGATCCATCAGCATCAGACTGCAACTCATCAATCGTCTCGTCTTGCACAACTGGCCTACGCGCATTGGCACGCCATTGATCAAGAAGTTTATGCCGCATAATACCCGTGAGCCACACTAACACCGTTGATCCACCTTGAAAAGTATCCCAGGATTTCCATGCGCTTAGCATTGTATCCTGAACAAGATCTTCGGCGAGATGGTGGTCCTTCAATCGTGAATAGGCATAACCATATAACGTTGCCGCATGCTCCATAAAAAGATCAATGGCAATTTTCGATTCACTGCTCATGATTTGATGTTACTTGTTGAGAAAAATTTCGCAATTCTCGGTTGTAAAAAGTGATCCACAGAAAATCGCCCTGCGCCAAATGCGAATAGGAATAACGTAGCCATCAAAAAGGAATAGGGCGCTTGATCTGTGAAATCCGAAATCGATAGAAATGCTTCATCGCGATGTGCCGTAAGGTAAGCGACAACCATGGTTCCCGCCAATGGCAGAGAAATCGCTCGAGAAAACAATCCGCTTACCAGCATCAAGCCGCCGATCATTTCGAGTGAGCCAACAAGAACTGCATGCGCATGGGGTGCAGGTAAGGACAATGAGGCAAAAAATTTCGTAGTCCGCTCCAAATTGGCTAGCTTCCCTTTTCCCGTAAGAAAGAAGCTCCAACCACAGGTGATGCGAAAGAATAGCAATATAACAGATTGCAAATGAGGTAGCTGGGATAAGAAAGTACGATGAATCGAGCCGAGTTTCATAGGATGTGAGAAAAATGCGTGCCCCGCATCAATCGCTCGCTGCGGGGCACTTGGTGAGTTAGAGAATCGAAGCAGAGGTTTTATCTTCGCCTTTGCAGCCATCTTTTCCTTTGCAGGAATCTTTGCCCTCTTTCTTTTCGCCCTTACAACCATCTTTACCTTTGCAGCCGTCTTTTCCGCTGCAGCCGTCTTTTTCTTCAGCGGTAAAGGAAGATTTGGCTTCTTCTTTTTTCTCGCCTTTGCAGCCGTCTTTACCTTTGCAACCTTCTTTTTCCTCAGCGGGGAGGTTGTTTCCTGAAAGAACGACTGGTGCTGCCATAGCGCCAGCAGTGAAGATTCCGAGGATTGCGGCGGACATGAGTGATGTATGTTTCATATTCTTGATGTTATTTTTTGTTTACGGGCTCAATACT
>CANHKJ010000188.1 GCA_947460915.1 Verrucomicrobiia bacterium | reverse complement strand
GCCAAACATTGCTTGCCCACTCGGTACGACTGGATACATCACGTACGGTGACTCTGACCGCGATGGTGTTAATGACAACAATTCTTACTGGTCTGTGGCTTCCTTGACTCCTGCTGCACGAGTAGCCCCTTTCCTCGCTGAACAGATCAGAATTCTGGCGGCACCGCCCTCACTGTTTGAGCGCCCGCAGAGCTTTTTCAACGATGCAAGTGTCTCGATGTGGTATAATGTGCTTACACAAGCATTCGAAGAGCACAACTTCACCTACTACTCATTCAGAAAAGAATACGAGAGTCTAGCACAACAACATCAACAAGTTGTGTTTGGTGTTTACCAAATGGGCTTTCCTCTCCTCGCCGATGTGGGTAAGATTGACCCGCCACGCTCTCTGGTCTTTAGCGTTACCCACTTCCCACACACCACTGGCTACCCAGGGGTTGGCCAACGGAAAAACGGAATGAGAGTGAACAATGGTCGCTGGTTTGATGGTCGCATGCAGCTCGATCCACGGAATTTCAACGACATTACCTGGGATGGCGTTAATGGTTCCTACACCATTCCCTCTGATGATTTCAGATTCAGTATCACGGGAGCGAATGTGACCCCGTGGGTCACTACTGATCTGGTTGCCCAAACTTATGGATTTGACACAGCAGCAGAGTTCTTCAATTATGGAAAATCTGTCGGATTCACCGTGGATGCTCTTGGACAGCCTCAGATTTACGATCACCCCACCAACAATGCTCTGGAGCTCAAAAAAGGTGAAAACGCTGTTTACAATGTAGGCAATGAGGCGATGGCACCAGAAAATATTATTTTCCCACCTCTCGGCAGGGAAATGGTGCTACCTGCGATGGCATCACGCTTTCGCCTTGGCCCTGGGTTCATTACCAAGGGAACCATCGGCAATGGTGTCGTCAACTACCGCCGCCACATTCTTACGGGGAATCTCTCGTATGACAGCCCCCAAACCCAGTTCCGCTTTGGTATGGAATTCATCGACAGCTTTTCGGGACACAGCCAGCGTGAATTCCCCATCGGTGCGGGTACTAAACTCCGTGCTGCTACTGCAGACTACGATGGTGATGGGATCTCTAATATTTTGGAGTTTGCCTTCAGCCAAGACGATGGAGATGATGTGGCCTCAACTCTTGAATGGTCTAGCTTCAATCAGGTTTTGAATCGTCGTTCGATTTATGACGCGCCTCCTCACACCACGCCAGCGCTGCTTCCTGTTCCGACAGGTTCCACTGCACCAGTAAGCACTATTGCTCCATTGACTGCGCGTGTAGATGCTACCGCACCATTTCTCTTGGAACCTACTGGTGGCACCGGTCCTATTCCGATCCTTGTTGGCTTCCCCTCGGATGGTGTTACTCCCATTACATACTCCACAGAGAAGCGTAAGAGCACAGGGCTTTCCATCACATACGGCTTCCAAGTTACCTATGACAACACGGTTGCAAAACCGAAGTGGGTTACGCTCAGGGCTCCCGCTCTCGGGCAGACGCTCGTGGTCAAGGACACCAAAGCCGGTGCTCTTGTTCTGCCAGCAGCGGACAATACTTTCACTTGGACGATCAGCAACGTTGCCGATGATCGTGCTTTGAACACGACTGGCACCATCGGTATTACGGCCTCACATGCACTTAATCCGAAGATTTCTATTCGCCCGACTGCAACTGTCACGAAAGGATATTGATCGTTAGCGATCCGTTCTTCTTCACCGCGTTGGCCACAGTTTGGTCAACGCGGTTTCTTTCTTCTCATTTACCGCGCCTCAACGCGAATGCCTGAAATTATCGAATCACAGCAAAAACTTACCTCCCTGATGGAGGAACTATGCCCTCAACCAAGGCTCTGTGCGATCGATACTGAGGCTGATAGTCTTCACCGCTACAAGGAATCATTGTGCTTGATCCAATTGTCTGCTGGAGGTCGCAATGTGCTCATCGATCCGCTCGCTCTGAATGATTTATCGTCGTTCGATGCGTATCTCAACTCATGCGAGGTATGGATGCACGGTGCGGATTACGACATGACGATGTTGAAGCGTCAATTTGGCATCTTGCCTCCTAAAGTCTGGGATACCCAGATTGGTGCGCGTTTGTTGGGCCTACGGAAATTTGGTTTATCAGATCTCGTCGAGCATTGGTTTGGAGTCGTTCTCTGCAAGACCTCGCAAAAGGCCGATTGGGGGCGCAGACCCATGACCGATAAAATGATGGAATACGCCATCAATGATGTGGTTTTTCTTTTGCCGATGGCGGAATGCATTGTCGAGGAGTTGATCGACAAAGGCCGTTACGAGTGGTTCGTTCAGAGCTGTGAAGCAGCTCGCAAGAAAGTGCTGGAACGCGATGAAAACAAGGAAGATCTATGGCGCATCAATGGATCTGGCCGATTGAGTCCGCAGGGATTGGCCTATTTACAAGCTTTGTGGAATTGGCGTAATGCCGAGGCTGCATCTTGGGATAAGCCCACCTTCATGGTGGTGAACAATAAGGAGATGCTCACCTGGGCGGAAATGCTTTCGCAGGGCAATGAGATTTCCCTGCCGAAGCATTTGTTGCGCCCCGAACGCTTGAAGCGATTTCAAAAAGCTGTTCACCCTGTGCGTGACATGGTTGAGGAACAATGGCCGGAAAAAATCAAAGCACTGCGCCGAAAGAAGGATGCGGCATTTGACCGTGCGGTGGACGAGATCATCAAGAAGCGTGATGCCGCTGCGGTGGCTCTGGACATCGATCCCTCCCTTTTGATCGCCCGTAGTATTGCCGAATGCCTTGCTGCTGGTGAACTCGCTGCGGAAGATTGCCTTTTGCCTTGGCAAATTGAGCAATTGAAACTTTAACAGTTAGCACCGATTCATGGCACCATTTCAGTCCAGTCAGATTCTGGATCCATGACGTTACAGATCGTATTTCAGTATACGGATTGCTGGATTAAAACTTCATGTGCCGATCTTTTATGCGGAGTAAGTGGCTTTGGCTCAGCCTCGTTTTTGGGTTCTTGATGGGGTCTCGTATTTGATTAATTTGCTCGCATTTGACGCCTAAAAAGCCCCGAAAAAACGGCTGTTTTTTCGCTGAAAAATCTTGCTCTTTTCCTTGATTTTACCGATACTCTGGCAGCTCATGTCAGATCCACTTACACCCGCGGAAAATACACCTCCCAGCGTTGATGCCAGCCAACAATACGGCGCTGCACAAATCGATAAACTGGAAGGTTTGGAGGCCGTTCGGAAACGGCCCGGCATGTATATCGGCGATCCCGATGAACGCGGCTTGCATCACTGCGTTTTTGAGGTTCTCGACAACTCAATCGACGAGCACCTTGCTGGCTACTGCCAGCGCATTAAGGTGGCGATTCACATCGATGGCTCGATTTCCGTCTCTGATAATGGTCGTGGCATTCCCGTCGATACGCATCCGAAATTTGGCATCCCGGCGATTGAACTTGTGCTAACCAACCTCCACGCCGGTGGCAAGTTCGGCCAAGGTGCCTACAAATATTCTGGCGGTCTGCACGGCGTGGGCGCCAAGTGCGTGAACGCGCTGTCTGATTGGTTCAAAGCGGAAGTCCGCCGCGAGGGCAAGATCCACATGATCGCGTTTGAGCGCGGCAAAACGACTTCGCCACTTTCGGTGATCGGTGAAGCCCCTGCGGACGAAACCGGAACCAAGATTACCTTTTTCCCCGATGCGACGATTTTCGTCGACACCATCGTGTTCAGCTTCGAGCGACTTTCCACCCGTCTGCGCGAATTGGCATTCCTCAATCCTGGCCTGACGATCGATCTCGAAGATGAACGTCCAGAATCCGCGAAAAAGACCACGTTTTACTACGCTCAGGGCATTGTCGAGTTCGTCACGCAGCTCGGCGAAAATAAGCCGATCATTCACGAAACGCCGATCGCGCTCTCTGGCAAACGCCAAGTGGAGATCGATTACGATGGCAAAGTCACGCACGATGACGTATTTGCGGATGTTGTTTTCCAATACAACGACTCCTACAACGATCAGATTCTCTGCTTCGCCAACTCGATTCCGAACTCGGATGGTGGAACGCACTTGACGGGTTTCCGCACCGCGTTGACCCGCGCGATCAATCAATTTGCCAAAGCGAACAAAATTCTCAAAGACAAAGACCCCTCGCTCTCCGGCGACGATGTGCGTGAAGGTCTCGTCTGTGTGATTTCGGTAAAAATGCCGAACCCGCGCTTCAACTCGCAGACCAAAGCCAAGCTGGTCAATGCCGAGATCGAAGGCGTGGTTTCTTCGATCGTTTATGAGGGCTTGATGACCTACTTCGAGGAAAATCCGAACCTCGCGAAAAAAATCATCGAGAAATCAGTCAACGCCGCGCGCGCTCGCGAAGCCGCACGCAAGGCGCGCGAAACCGTGCGCAAATCCGCACTTTCCGGTGGCGGATTGCCCGGTAAGCTGGCCGACTGCTCGGAGCGCGACCCGTCAAAATCTGAGCTGTACATTGTCGAAGGTGACTCCGCAGGTGGCTCGGCCAAGCAAGGTCGAGATCGTCGCACGCAGGCCATCCTACCGCTACGTGGTAAGCTGATCAACGTCGAAAAATCCCGCCTCCACCGTGCCTTGCAGAACAAGGAGATTCAATCGATGATCACCGCGATTGGTGCCGGCATCGGCGATGGCGATATGGAAGGCGCGTTTAACGTCGAGAAAATCCGCTATCACAAAATCGTCATCATGACCGACGCCGACGTCGATGGATCGCACATTCGCACCTTGTTGCTGACATTTTTCTGCCGCCACATGCCGGACTTGGTCAAACGCGGGCATCTTTACATCGCCCAGCCGCCGCTTTACTTGGTCACGCGGAAAAAACGCGCCGAATACGTGCAGGACGACAATGATCTCACAAAAATTCTCATCGACCTCGGTGCTGGTGATGTTTCGCTCCATTCGATCGCCAATGATGCGCTACTCACGGCCGATGAACTGCGCACGGTGTTGGAAAATATTTCGCAATTGACGCGCTATGCGGAATCGATCCAGCGCAGTGGTGGCAATTTTGCCGACTTCCTAGCCGCAGGGAATGGCGTCAATCTGCCGGCCTACATGATTCGTGTGCGCCAAGGCAACGAGGAAAAAATTCACTATTTCCTCGATGACAAAGCACTACAATCCTTTGCTGCCGAAAATCGCGACTTGCGCTTGTTTGGTGAAAATCTAACAGAAGAAGAAATCGCCGCACAGACGAACAAAATTTCGCGCCGCGCCGTGTTGAAAGAACTTCACGAAGCCAATGCCATCGAACGTTTGATGGTCAAGCTTCGCGAAAAAGGTCTCGATACCACGAACTTCTTCTCCGCTGACAAACCCATTTACGAACTCATCGAAGGCGAGGGCGATAAGAAGAGCGTCACGCCGATTTTCGCAGTCACTGAGGTGTTGGAAAAAGTGTTAGAAATCGGACGCCGCGGCATGCAGATCAAACGATTCAAAGGTCTTGGTGAGATGAACGCCAAAGAGCTTTTCGAAACGACCATGGACCCCACCAAACGTCAGTTCCTCCGCGTCCGACTCGACGAAGACAACGCCGTCGAAGCCGACAAGATGTTCGACGTTCTCATGGGCGACATCGTCGAACCCCGCAAACGCTTCATTGAAGACAATGCCCTCAACGTCCGGAACTTGGATGTGTAAAGGTAGTTAGGTCACTGGTCACTGGTATTCATGAATAACGACATCAACAAACTGGAAATCTACCGCGAGGCCATGCGCATCGGGGAGTATGTTTGGAATGTCGTGATAACATGGGATTACTTCGCCAAAGACACCGTGGGCAAACAATTCGTCAAAGCGACTGATTCCATCGCCGCGAATATTGCCGAGGGCTATGGACGCCATCATTACAAGGAAAACATGCAATTTTGCCACTACGCACGCGGCTCAGCCGAGGAAGCGCAAACCTGGATCGAAAAATCTGCCAGTCGCGGACTCGTGGAAAAAGAAGCCGCTCGCCAGCTTTACCGCGATCTCGACACCCTCAAAAAACGCCTTAACGCCTACATCAAAACCATAGGCAAACCCGCTACCCCAAAACGCACAACAACCACTCCAACTAGTGACCAGTGACTAGTGACCCTTTTACCTTATGTCCATTGACCATATCAAACCAATCTCCGTAGCCGAAGAGCTTTCCACCAGCTTCTTGGACTACTCGATGTCTGTCATCATTTCTCGTGCG
>CANHKJ010000187.1 GCA_947460915.1 Verrucomicrobiia bacterium | reverse complement strand
CCCATCCATGAGAGAAACACTTGCGCTTCTTGTGAAACAGGCGCTAAGCCCATGAGCTGAAGTGTCATGGTGGGGAAAAACATCAACAAGATTCCTGTGCAGGCATCCATTGAGCCTACTGCGATGTTCCACCAATTGAGCCATTTTTTCATAACGAATGATTTTTAAGAAGAGATTGATACCAACGCAGAGAGACAACAAAGAGGATCACACCGCAAGCGAGGCGAAATGCATAGAGCGCCGTACGCCATGGCGCAGCGGACTGCATCCAGCTGTAGTCGGAGCCTTCGAACCAACCGCAGAGCATCATCGCGATCACATAACCTGCCACAGCACTATGCCACCACCAAACGCCACGTCGCAAATCGGCGGATGCTTTTTCTCCTAACAGAACCACAGCCAGCAGTATCACAAATGCACTGGTGAAGCCAGCCATCGCGAGGTGAGAGTGTGCCACCAAGGCGTTGGTAAATTTCATGTGATCCAGTATGCCGGGCAGAAACTCGACCCATCCGAGCACTAACAGAACGCTCCACCAAATCCACAATGCTCGACGCCACAAAAGTGCAGATTGCGGCCAAGCATATTGCTGCCACAATCGAGGGATCAAAACCATCCATGGCAAGAGCAGCGCAAGCCCTAAAATTTGCTCCCATTGATGATGCGTGCCACCTCGGACTTCGAGCACAATGAATGTGACAAACTCTGCCGCCCACAGCAGCCAATACTTGCGCTCGGGACGACCATTTCCGATCAAATTCATGCCGCGCGGCAACAGCAGCATCATCGCCACAACGATTAAAGTGCTGCCTAACAAACTCGCACCCGTTGGTCCGCCGGTTGTGTGGTCGATTGGTGGATAGGTTTCCGGAGATGTTGTCACCGCCAGTGACACCGGCACCATCAGCAAACCTAACAAAACGATCAAGCGAGAACCCGATGCCATGCGCGACCATTGACTGCGGTTGGCACGCCATGCGCGAAACAAAACGATCCACAACACCACTTGTGCGGCAATGAATACCCACAGCGCCACGCCATGCCAATCGAGAAAAATTTTACCCGAGCTGACTCCTGAGAGCCATGACAGCGAACCCGTAAGCAAGGCAAATGACCAAGCCCACACCGCATGAATTGCTCGAAGACCCGACGAAATCGAGGAGGTTCGATACACCGAAAACAACCACGTAATCAATGGTAGACTCGTCCAACCATACAATTGCACATTCAAATGAACCGGCACCCAACGGCCGTAGGTCAGTGGCGACATCGCATCTCCGATTCCTGGAAACACCAGCCACAGCGCAAGAAGAAGTCCAACGGCGTTGCCAAAAACGAGCCAGAAAAACCCATGTCGCAGGGCCGAAAAAATGCCATCGTCACGGTTCATGCGGGGAGGATTCTGCCATCGCGCATGTGCAACACTCGATCACATCGCTGCGCCATTTCTTTATCGTGAGTTGCCATGACTAACGTTTTGCCGCCACTGCGAACGAGATCTAACAACAATGAAAAAACAATTTCACGGTTTTCCTCATCGAGCGCACCCGTTGGTTCATCTGCTAACAGAATATGTGGATCATTCATCAACGCGCGCACCAAAGCACCCCGTTGGCGTTCGCCACCAGACAACTCGCGCACCGAGCGATCGAGTCGATGCGCTACGCCCGTTTGATCCGCAAGATCACGCATGCGTTTGCGCGCAGCTGCCATATTGCCACCGACGGCAATCACCGGAACCAAACAATTTTCCTCTAGCGTAAGATCCGGCATGAGGTGATGGAGTTGAAAAATAAATCCCACCTCCTTGCGCAATAACGCGACCTTTTCTTTTTCCGTGATGCGTTCACGACCATCAATGCGAATGTGTCCGCGATCCAGGCTTTCTAATCCAGCGATCAAACTCAGCAATGTTGATTTTCCACATCCCGAGGTGCCGCACAAGGCGAGTAACTCGCCGCGAGCTACTTCCATACTCACGCCTTTGAGCACGGCAATTTTTCCTGCGTCAAAGCTTTTCCAAACATCTGCAACGTCGATCATATCATTCCTCCTTGATTCACTCAAAACGCAATGCGCTGGCGGGTTTCAATCGTGCTGCATACCACGCGGGATAGACGGCCCCGAAGAGCGCGGTCAATGCGGCGAGCGCTGTGGCTCCGATCACTTCAGCGACTCCGACTCTTGGTTCGATGTAGCCTTGCAGAGCGGGCACTTCACGCAACAACCAAAGTCCGCCGGTGCTCAAGCCCCAGCCTAACAAAACTCCGATCATCGAGACCAGCAGTGACTCGCCAAAAATCATCATCACAACTTGCCCACGGGAAAATCCACAGACACGTGTGATCGCCAGTTCTTTGATGCGACTGAACACCGAGAGAATCATTGTATTGGTCACGCTCAATCCACCTAACAAAAAGGCGCAACCGCCGACTACCCATGCGGTTGTTTTGAGAATCTTAAACTGCGAGTAGCTCTTACTAAACTCATCGTTTTCTAAGGCATTGAGTTTCGGGTAACGTTCACCGACCCAATTTTTCACGGCAGAAGGTTCTGCACCGGCAGCCAAGGCTACCGCCAAAATACTCGCGACACCTTCTTTATGAAAGGCATCTTGGCAGGCCTTCAGCGGCATGAATACACCGCCATTCTCAAAGCCATTTTCCATGCGGACGATGCCGACTACTGGGTATTTTTGCTGACCAAGTTCGATCGATTCACCGAGTTTGGCTTCGAGGAAATCCGCCGCGCGTTCGCCAAGTACGATGCCATCTTGATCCCCGCGAAATGATTCAGCGCTTCCCTGCAACCATTCGCCTTTTTGCAAACGACCATCTTCAGGTCGAATGCCAAAGCACGTGACTACAGGACGATCGGGTGATGCAACGATGGCAAACAACACGGGCTGCACGCTTTTGACAAACGATTGCTGCGCGAGCTCATCAGCGATTTCGATTTTCACGTTGCTGAAAAACAAGTCGCTGACATTTTTCTCGAACACCACCATCTCGGCATCACTGCGAAGAATGCGTTCGAACATTTTCACGGCTCCGCCTAACAAGCCGACCACGCTGAGCATGGTTGCTACACCAAGGGCAATGCCTGCGGCCCCGATCAACGTGCGCACGCGATGGCGGCGCAAGTTGGTGAGGATCATCTGAAAAATATGCATGGAATCAATGTAAGAATGTGTGCGGGGCTTAGCAAGCACTGTTGATTGCGTTACTCGTGACAACTTTGGCAGTCATCGGCAAAGTCACGCGGATCAACGAAAGCATGCCCCAACGCTCGGGATTGCCAGGCAGATTCTCCTGCACCTGATCACCGATGCGCAACATTTTTCGCAAACGTTGCAAGGCGGCTTGGAAACCTTCCGCTACGACAATGTTTGGACGTCCCATCAATTCATCACGACCCGCGGATTTCCCGCTGGTTGCTTCACTGAGCATGACGTCTTTCAAATCATCCACAGCTTGATAGGTGAGACCACGCATCAAACCGAGGCGCTCTAACAACTGAATTTCTCGTTTCGACCCATGGCCGATGATCGCGGGGAGCACAAGAGGAAGTCGCAACAAAGTAGCTGTCTTGCGACGCGCCACTTCCATCACTTCGCCCGCGGTTTGCCCATCGCGCCATCCGCGTAGGTCATAGGCTTGGCCGCCAACAAGGCCTGCTGTGCCGAGGCATTCCTCGACCAACTTGCTAGCCGCATCACGCCGTTCTTTGTTATGGCTTTTGGCTACAGCTTGCCAGAGTAGCGAGTAGCCGCGATTGATCAGAGCGAGCGCTGCAAGCATCGTCACAGCTTCACCATGTGCTACATGCAAACAAGGCATGCCACGGCGGACCCGAGCATCATCCATCGCGGGCAGGTCATCAAAAAGCAACGATGCGGTGTGAAGGTATTCAATCCCGCAGGCCAATCCGCGTGCTGTTTCCTCGGCGATTCCCATTTCAATACCCATGAGATAGGCAACGAGTGCTCGTGTGAGTGATCCAGGTTTCGCCAATACATCGCGCAATGCCGCTGCAAGGCGATCTTCCACGCCCTGCAAGTTGCCCATTCCTTGTTGATAGGATGTGGCGACGATCGTGCGGGCGCAGGCACATCGACGTGCCAGTCGTTTTTCTGCATTCATACAAAATTGATGTGAGAGATTAGAGCGATCCTTCGAGGTGGAAATACACGCGCACTTTCGGATTCACCGACATCACTAACATCTTCACGATGGGTAAGCTGTGGTCCGTGGTATCGAGCCAGACTTCGCCATCGATGGTCATGGTATTGCCGCTTTTATTTACTTTAACGGGGATGGTGATTTCTTTGCTGACGCCAGCAATGGTGATGGGACCTTTGACATATTGTTGGCCATTTGAGTCCTTCCATTGCCCGGTCATTTTCCATGAACCGCTGGGATTTTTGAGCCAAGTGAGCATTTTTGCATCGCGATCGGTTTCGTTCGAATCGAGATTGGCAAAACTCCAGCTGAATGCTGCTGCGGATGGCGTGAGCGTTGCTTCATCGCCACTGGCCGAGGCGGTGAATTTCTTCAATTTAGCGGTCCAGCTGTGACCCGTAGCTTTGCAATCGACCTTGAGCCAACTGCTGCCGTTGTCGATTTTTAGACTGCCTGCGGATGCGATGCCAATCATGGCAAGAAATGAGAGAAGTGTTTTCATAATAATTTGTTGTAAAAAGAGTTATTCGGTGGAGTGAGAGATTTGTTTGATCAATAGATTTTTAGTAAAAGCATCATAGTTTTGATTGCCTAAGACTGTCGCAATTAGATCATCGCACAGTGGCGGTATTAGCCCGTTGATGATAAGATGTCGATACAGAGATCAAATATTGAGGCGCAAATGCCTCCACTGATCGAGAAATCCAGCGTGCATTGCGTTACAATGCCCCATTTTTCCCGCCGCTATTGGTCGGGTCTCATCAATGAAATCTTTAGACGAAAAAGATGTGTCATCTTGATCAATCGCTGAGCTACTAGGAGCCAGTAACTTTTTTTTGTCAGAATTGTGGGAGCTGTTGACAAGGTCCGAATAAGCCATCTCGTGGTCACGTTCACCCGAATTCGCAAATATTGCCGCAAAGGAATGGTGTTCGTGTGTTACTCCCGAGGAGTGATGAAGAATCACCTTGTGATCGCGTATCAACATTTGATGTTGCCCTGAATGCTCAGACATCGCGCACAAGCCTGAGAGCGTGAGAAAGCTGATGTTGAGAAAATACAAAGCTACAAGTGATAGAGCTGTGAACGAACGCAGCATCCGTCCCGATAACGGGCGACCATCTTGGGCGATGGTGGGAGAAAGCGGCGTTATTGCAAGTGGCATGAGGGTGCTGGAAATTTTTTTTAGTCGCCTTGCCAAACAAGGAAGAACTGTTAAGATAGACAACGTCAACAAAAAGTCAAGATATGAAATTATTGCAAACCATTCTCAATAGTGTCGCCGTAGCCGTTTTGTCCATTGGTCTCAGCCATGCCGATGTTTATGCAAAAGGCAGCAAAGTGACTCCGTTTCAAGCGAAAGACCAACACGGTGCGGAGTATGCCTTCGAGGCGAAGTCCACAAATTTCCTGCTTGTTAGCTTCGATATGGAAACGGGCAAAAAAGCTAATGCTGCTCTCAATGCGCAAGGAGCTGCGTATTTGCCCTCAAAAAAAGCCGTTTATGTCGCTAACATTTTCGGTATGCCTGGCATTGGTCGGATGTTTGCCATGCCCAAGATGAAAAAATATGCGCACCGCATCGTGCTTGGCGACGAGGAAAATCTGCTAGCACCATTTCCGCAAGAAGCGGGAAAAGTCACCGTTTTGAAACTCAACAACGGCATGGTGTCAGCAGTGGGTTATTGGGATCCCGCCACGCAGGGCATTGACCAAGTGCTGAAATAAACGGGTCGTTAAGGCTCAGAGCTCCCACCATTCACCGACCTCGCCGCAAACAAAGCGCGCGGGGTCGATTTTTTTCGCTGCGAGCGCTTCGGCTAGAAGCAAGGGCGGCTCGCCCGCTGGCTCATCGGTCAGCCGAAAGGTACCCCAGTGCATCCCGATGGCTCGCTCGCTTCGTGTGTCGAGAAAAACTTGCACTGCTTCGGCAGGGTCCATGTGCATCGGACTCATGAACCATCTGGGCTGGTAAGCGCCGATGGGGATCATACTCAAATCGATCGATCCGAAGCGTTCACCGATCAAGGAAAAATCGGCACAATATCCGCTGTCACCCGCATGCCAAAGTCGTTTTCCCGCGCCCTCGATCATCCAACCGCACCAGTGT
>CANHKJ010000186.1 GCA_947460915.1 Verrucomicrobiia bacterium | reverse complement strand
GGTCGAATCGGAACGCCTGCGTAAGTCGCTCAGCGAGGAGAAGACCTTCTTGGATTCCATCGAGACCTTGCCGGCGTTACGATCATTGCTTGGGGCGATGATTGCCAGTGTGCGCGATGATTTTCAGCGGCATCACAGTGATCGGGCGATACGCGGCGTGGTGGTGAAGTTGAAATTCGCCGACTTCCAGCGGACTACCGCCGAGCGTGCGGCGACGCACATGGATGAAGCGGTGTATGATGAACTGCTCGAAGAAGCTTGGCGGCGGGGAAATGGTCGCGCGGTTAGACTTTTAGGCGTAGGTTTGCGCTTTGCTGATGAAGCGGATCAGCAACAGATGGAATTTTTGCTAGCAGAGGAGTGACCGATTAGTATGTGGGCGCTCCGTAAGGATCGTAGCTCTCACCACCACCGCCGTTGTTGCGGGATTCTTGGATTTTATTTTTTGTCCAAATGAAGCCTTGCTTGCCATCGCGATAGATCCCGATGGCGGTGTTGCAGGAAACGAGGCTGAGTGCAGCGGCGCAGAGCAAAATGTATTTCATACGTGTTGAGCACTAGCATATGTTGACAATCTGGCAAGCGAAATTTTGTTTTTTTGTAACGATGTAAGTCTTTTATCACGTCGGGATAAAGGACTTGAACTGTTACGCTAAAAAATCCTCAAGCGTAGGAAGTATCCGCAAGATGCTCAATGCAGTGTTGCGACCAGGTTTCGAGCCGGTCAAACATTTCCCCGCGTAAGGTGGCAAGTGGCGTGAAGGCGAGATCGATGAGGGCGTCTTCGCGTGATTGCACATCGGTGTTTTCGAGATCAACGAGATGAACTACGCCGAGGTGCACTTGGCCGACGGGATTGCTATCGTCATTGAGTAGAGCAATGATGCGCGTGGTACGATGACTGCCGATGATGAGTTCTTCTTCGAGCTCACGAGTCACGGCGGCAAAGTAGGCTTCGGGGCCCACGCGGCCGTTTCCTGTATCGATCGGATTGATGTGGCCACCAACACCGACGGAAATTTTCGCATGAAGTCGACTTTCCCCTCCAGATTTACCTCGCGTGTAATGTAGGATCTGATCGCCACAGCGAAAGACACAATAGGGGATCAATTGCTTGTGGCTGGGGTCCTCCTCCGCAGCGGCCCGATCCATGAAAAAGTGATTTTGCGGATCAAGTAAGCGCGCCATGGAGGCATCGATGCCTTCGGTGATGATGCCATGAAACATACCGATTTCCTCAAGGAGGGAGCGACGGACTACGAGAACTTCTTCACCAGCGTATTTAGACATGATAGAGGTTGCCTCGCTTGGTTGGATCAGCAGCGGGCGCGACGCAGCCTAGTGCGCGCAACTCACATGCGGCAAGCGGCATTTTCGGCACGGATGATTTTTTTCATGAATCTCACATCATTCTCTTGTCAAACCCATGGGGCAGGGGTAGATAACGCGCATGTCTCTATTATCCGATGACTCCGCTGTGATGGTAAAAACCCGCGAGCTTTGTGCTACGATTGCGGAAGATGCCACATTCCAAGCTCTCACCGACCGCGTGGAAGCATTTCTTGAAAACGATGAAGCGCGCTTGCAATATCAAGCCGTGAATGAAAAAGGCGAGGAACTGCATCAAAAGCAGCATTCTGGCATCGAGCTCTCCGCTCGCGAAATCAAAGAGTTCGAAGAAGCTCGCGATGCTCTGCTCGCCAACAATGTTGCACGTAGCTTCCTCGAAGCTCAACGCGAGTTGGAAACCTTGCAACGCTCGATCGGCAAATATGTGGGTCTCACGCTTGAACTCGGTCACGTGCCAACAGCAGAAGATTTTGCCGAAGCACAAGGCGGTGGTTGCTGCGGTGGCAGTGGCGGCGGCGGCTGCGGTTGCTAAGTAGTCAATGGTTTATGGCGGCAGAACGTTTATCGATATCTCAGTATGCGATGGCTCTTGCTCATGTAGCGAGTCTACGCTCTGAGGACCCTTTTCGTAAGGTCGGGGCTGCCGCATTGGATCACGATAACCGGGTGATTGCCACGGCCTATAATGGGCTGGCCCCCGGTTTCGTTGCTCCTGCCGGCTTCTGGGAAGACCGGGAAAAACGGCAAAAATTCATGCTCCATGCGGAAGTGAATCTTTGCAGTCTATTCAAACGTGGAGAGGCGAAAATCGTAGCCACCACCACCATGCCTTGCACTGCATGCATGCAAACACTATGTGCCTATGGCATCAAGGAGGTGTATTATCGAGATGATTATCAACAATCTGATGCACCTGAGATCGCTGAAACCTACGGCGTGAAGCTGATGCAAGTCGCTGATTTTCCTCACGCGTAAGAGGAAAAGCTTCCACTTTTGTTAGCAACGTCTGTGATCAAATCACGGCAAGGTCTTTACCGGCCTTCACAAAGGCATCAATTCCTTTGTCGAGTTGCTCGCGAGTGTGTGCGGCGCTGATTTGTGTGCGAATGCGAGCTTTTCCTTGGGGGACAACAGGATAAAAGAAACCGATTGCATAGACACCGTAGTCTAACAGTTTTTTAGAAAAACGTTGAGACAAAGCGGCATCGTCGAGCATCACAGGAGTGATCGGGTGATCTTTTCCTGCGATGGTAAATCCCGTTTGCTCCATGGCACTGCGGAAGTATGCGCTATTCTCTTTCACGCGATCAGCCAGTTCGGTCGATTCCTCTAAGAGGTCAAAAACAGCTAGGGATGCAGCTGCGATCACGGGGGCGACACTGTTGGAGAATAAGTACGGTCGAGAGCGCTGACGCAAAAGCTCGATGATTTCTTTTTTGCCAGAAGTGTAGCCGCCTGATGCACCGCCCAGCGCTTTGCCGAGTGTGCCAGTGGTAAGGTCGATTTTGCCAAACAGTCCGCAATGCTCATGAGTGCCGCGACCTTTTGCACCCAAAAAGCCAGTGGAGTGACAATCATCAAAATGAACAACAGCGTTGTATTTGTCGGCGAGAGCATGTACCTGATCAAGTTGCGCAATTATGCCATCCATGGAAAATACCCCATCGGTGGTGATGAGCTTGAAGCGGGCGCCATCGGTATCTGCTTGCTGCAATTGCTTTTCTAGATCGGCCATGTCGTTGTTCGCGTAACGATAGCGCTTGGCCTTGCACAAACGCACGCCATCGATGATCGAGGCGTGATTGAGCGAGTCGGAAATCACCGCATCGGCTTCGGTCAACAATACCTCAAACAATCCGCCGTTGGCGTCGAAACAACTCGGGTAGAGAATGGTGTCCTCGGTGCCGAGAAATTGGGAAATCCGATCTTCGAGTTGCTTGTGCTGACTTTGCGTTCCGCAAATGAAACGCACTGAAGCCATGCCAAAACCCCAGCGGGCAAGGGATTTTGCAGCTGCTTCGACTACTTTAGGGTGATCGGCGAGGCCGAGGTAATTATTGGCGCACATGTTGATCACCTCGCGACCATCTTGCAGGGTGATGCTTGCGTTTTGTGAACTCGCGATCGAGCGTTCTGACTTGTAGAGCCCGTCTGCTTGAATCTGCGTGAGAATATCCTGATAGTGTCCGAGTTGCTGCGCTGTGATCACGCGCAAAGCTAGAAGACAATACCCAAAGAATCAAAGATAAAATATCAATTCGTGCGCTTTTTTCTAGTACAATCAGATTACTCGATGGTCACAGGCGTGCCGACTTTCACCTTGCTGTAAACTTCGGGCATAGCCTTGTAGTAGCCACGAATGCAGCCGTGTGATGCTGGATAACGAGGCACGGTGCCGATGTGGTGTCCAATGCCATCCCAAGTGAAGCGCATCCAGTATTTCATGGGAGCACCTGCGAAACTACCACCTTCTGGGACGGTATCCGTGCGGCTATCAGCATCCCTGTGTATTAGCTCGCCTGTGGCATCGTAGATTTTTCCATAGGTAGCTGATTTTTTATCAGGAATTTTTTCAAGTACCATGAATCGACCTCGCGGTGTTGGGTGTGAGCTCCGACCACTAGAAATCGGGTAATCCATTACTACAGTATCTCCATTCAATAGCTTGCCGCGCTGCATGTCCAAGTTGAGAACGATGCGTGAATTGGTAGCATCTGTTGAAGCAAAAAGCTCTCGGTTTTTGTATATGTTGTAGGTTTTTGGATACGAGGGCTCGGCAGTGAAATGTTCGTAGGTCCCAGCTGGGAAAGGATTCACGAATTGTGTCTTTCCCGTTCCTGTTTTTGTTTGTTCTTCCTTTTTAGCATCATTGCCACAGCTGGAAATGGTGATCATTATTGCCATCATCGAACTCAGGGGGAATACAAGACGTGTGTTCATGCGTGCAGAACGGTTATCGGCACTATGAGTATTTTGCAAGAAAAAGTTTGCCCGAAAAGTAAGCAAAATTTCCCATGAATGATTGCCGATCAGATGAAAAATCACCGAAGCCATTTGACAAATTAGTGCGGGTCGTTACGATCGGGTTCGTAACCACACCATCTATGGATCTTAATTTACTCAAAGTTGTCCACCTTGCAGGCGCGTTTGGCGTTTTTATGGCTCTCGGGGCCATTTATTTCGGTGCGCAGGAGAGCTGCCGCAAAGGTGCTTCTATACTGCATGGCATCTCGCTGTTGCTGTTGTTTCTTGTGGGCTTCGCTTCGCTTGGTAAACCGCCGATGGAGTTGCATTATTGGAAAATTAAGATTGTATTGTGGCTTTTCCTCGGTGTCGCGCCTGTTTTGGCTCGCAAAAAAACGATGCCCATGTCGGCATTGTTGGTGCTGACTTTGCTCACTGGTGTATTCGCGGCCTACTTGGGCGTGATGAAGCCTTTCTGAGTCAACTGTGGAAAATTCCGCAAGAAATGGTTTGCAAAGTTTAACTTTTGCCGTAAAACGCTTCAAGCCGAACTACTTCGCTGCTTTTCATTTACCCCATCATGGACTTAGACCTTATAGACGTTCACTTCGATCTGCGCGACATCAAGCCGCGTGAGTTAGAGGAGATTTTGGAAGATCCTTTCGGCGTTCGCTTTTTGCCCGATGTCGAGCGCACGGATGGCGAATCCCGCTATTATGCACTGGGCCGCACGGTGGGTGGTCGGCAACTTTTTGTGTGTTTCTGGACCGATGGTAAGACCACGCGCGTGATTGCCGCTCGCGAAATGACGGAAAACGAAACTCGCTTCTACGAGCGCCGTTACGCAGCTATCAAATGATTTTCCTATGAACTCGATATCCAATTGGTCACAAATCCCGGTTTTTGCCGATGAACAAGCCGAAGCGAAGTTTTGGGATACCCACGAACTCGATGCTCGTCTCATGCAGGCCTGCGTTCATGAGCCTGATTCGCGTGAATCAACAACGATCACGCTGCGTTTCGACCCTCGCATGCTTTCGCGCATCAAACGCGTGGCACGCTCGCGCTACTTAAATTATCAATCGATGATGAAACAATGGCTTGCTGAGCGCTTGGAGGAAGAAATTCGTCGCCAAGATTCAGTGAATCGCTGATTTTCTCTTTCCCATGAAAATCCCTGCTGCTGCACGTTCACCTTGGTTGTGGCTGACAGCTTATCTGCTGTGGTTTTCGACTCTGTGGTTTATGTCATCGGGTCCTGTTGCGATAAAAACGGGGGTAGAAATCCCTCATCTCGATAAAGTAGCACACTTTGGCTATTTTTTCGGTGGCTCAGGTCTGCTATCGGCATTTTTATTTCGCAGACAAGCAAGTGCGCCGGACTGGTTACAAATTTTCACCATCGTGATCTTGCTTATGACAGCCGTTGGTTGTCTCGATGAGTTTCATCAATCATGGGTGCCCGAACGCACGGGCAACGACTCGCAAGATCTCACCGCAGATGTTCTTGGTAGCATTGCGGGATTTTACGTCTTCAAGCGTTTGCATCGCTTGTTAGCCTAATCTGGCGAGTGTTTCAAAAGTTCAGCAAGAAACGGAGCAGTGCGTGATGTTTTTGACCGAGCAATAAGTTCGGGTGGGCCTTGGGCGACGATCTCTCCACCATCGGCGCCTGCCTCGGGGCCGACATCGATGATCCAGTCAGCTTCGGCGGCAACGGCCATGTGATGCTCGATGACGACCACTGTGTGCCCTTCATCGACCATGCGGTGAAGCACATCAATCAGGCGTCGCACATCTTCAAGGTGCAAGCCCACTGTCGGTTCCTCGATCAAATACAAGTTACCCTTGGCATTTTTCAGGTTGGCCATGCGCTTGCGCAACGAGCGACCGCGTGCGATCTCGCTGATCAGCTTGATGCGCTGGGCTTCACCACCCGATAGAGTGGGGGAGGCTTGGCCAAGCGTCAGATAGCCAAGTCCTGTTTCGTTGAGCAGACGCAAGGGTTCAGCAAGTCGGCTATG
>CANHKJ010000185.1 GCA_947460915.1 Verrucomicrobiia bacterium | reverse complement strand
TGCGAGCCACCGGTTGCATCAATGTCATGGGAAACCGAGCCCCTCAAGCGCAGAATCTTGCAATGGGCCAAAAACATCAGCCGAGGAAAAACCGATCATCGCTCCATCACCACCCCAGCCACCTTCATCAACGGCGGCACCATCGGCCCTGCAAAATCAACGGGACGGTGACCACCACGAAAAACGCCCGCAAGCGAACTTGCGGGCGTGTTGCATTTTTTCTCTAGCTGAAAATTACTTCTTCGCCTGGACGGCTTGGAAGGTGATGGGATCGACCAAGGTGGCTGGATCCATTTTTTCTCCTGGCAGATCTTTTTCGTGTTCCTTGAGTTCCTCCGCGGTAACAGGCGCTGCCGGGTTACTGCGTTTGGCAGCAATGTCTATGGCAGCTTGTGCCATTTCAGGAGTCACAACGTCACCCACGCTATTGCCGAAGCTGTTGCGGATGAAGGTCATGATGAATGCCAAATCTTGCGCACTCATGCCACCACCTTGGGCAGGCATCACACCAGCACCATACACTTTCCCTGTGCTGGTTGGTCCTTGCAGACCGTTGAGGATGACTTGAGAAAAGCGCTCGGTATGGCCTGTGGACCATGCGGAGCCTACAAGGGATGGATAGTTGACACCATCACCTTTGCCGTCTGCACCGTGGCAACCATTGCACTTGGCGCTGTAAAGCGATTGACCTTTTTTTACATAAACATCAAGGATCGGCTTCGGTGGCAAGGCCACATCATCGGCGACTCCAGGAGCTTTTCCTCGCACATATTCAGGTTTAATGTTCGTGTTGTAACTAAAGAATCCGCCGCTCGCATTGCCGATGACGGAACCAGCGACGATGAAAATCACAGCACATACCGCGAAGGTAGCGATGGAGAGTGGCTCTTTGTTAGAACCTGGGTTGCGATTTTCCCGCGCAGCAGCAGCCGTCATCGATTCACTGTTGTGTGTGGTCGTGACGTTGATCGTGTCGTCAAGATCAGGGCGACTGTTAGGATTGGGGTTAGAAGAAGATGACATATCAGAAGATGGAAGAGGTTGCTGAAAAATCAAAAAATTACTGCGCGGCAGGTTTCGGTGGAGAGTAGTTCATCGAAGCGGGAACCGTATCGTTTTTTTTCATCGAGAGCAAGTAGCCCACAAGAGCTTTTGCCTCGGGCTTGGGTGATGGTGCAAGTCCTTCACGTGCAGGCTCGTTGAAGAGGAAGCGCACTGATGGGCAGGTGGACCAGCGCATCGACGGCTTGGTGCGTGGATTGTAGAGATGCTCGAACAACAGCGCCTCGGGCGAAGTTTTCATCGAATCGTTCCATGCATCACCGAGTTTAGTTTTATTCAACTCGTTCAAGGCAAGAGCTGTTTTTTCATAACGTGAACCAACGTTCGAAAGATCAGGACCGATGCGCATCACACCGATTTGTGCAAATTCCTCACCTTGGTAGTCGAACACATTGGACTCACGGCGGGTGTCACCACGATCTGGATCGGCCTTGAATCCTGCCCAACCGTCGCGATGGAAATCATTTCCAGCGTAAGTGGGGCGAACCACTTGCGTGTGGCAAACGTAGCAACCGTTTTGCGAATAGACTTTGGCTCCGTTGGCTACCTGACCTGTGCGTTTCGGAAAATAGACGCCTGTTTTTTCGTCGATGCCATCCGCGAAATACACGGGTTTGACATCACGCGTTTTGAAAAATGGCAGAACCACAGCGAAGAGCCATGCCGAGCCGAAGCTGGCGATCATGCCGAGAGTGAATGTGCGGAGAGTCATAGTGATATGAGAAATGTTTCCGGTGAAAAATTAGTGAGCGATGACCGAACCTGGACCAGCGTTGTCAATGTCCCCCTCTGGCCCGTGTGGACTATCGAGGTGAGCATGACCCAACAAAGTAGGATGAGAAGAACGGCGTCCCAAACGCATCCACATCAAGAGCAGGTGTGCAAAGAAAAACACATTCGAGAACAACACGAAGCACCAGGCGATCAAAGTTGCCATTTGGTAAGGATAGGCACTAGCCACGGCGCTATCCCAAGTGAATTTGAAATTCTCTTGCCCCTGACCGTGAAGCATACCACCGAGCACAGAGAGTACGGCCACTGCAATCACACCATACATCGAGAACAAGAAATGCATCTTGATGAAACGCTTCGATAACCATTCACGACGGGTGATACGGGGCACGATGAAATAAATTGCACCAAACATCACAAAGCTAAAGCAGCCGTAGATTGCGAGGATGTCCATGCCGTATTGCGTGATGCTAAATTGTGTCAATGGAAGTGTCGAATTCGGCAAGTTCGAGAATGAGCTAGATATACCAAGAACCAACATGCAGACCACACCGGTAGCAGTAAAGCGCAGCGCCGGGCTCGAAGCAAATTTGCCTGGTTCCGAAGCCATTGTGCGCAGAGTGCTAACTGCGATGGCGATCGTAGGAATACCAATCAACACAGCAGCGGCAGCGCCCATGTAAGGAAGGAAAAACGGAATCGGAGCACCGGTAAGTTTTTGCATCCCAGTCCAAGGACCAACTACGGCGAGCACCCAGAAACCAATGAGTGAGAGTGAGTAGCTGTGAACGGGGCGACCGGAAATTTTCGGAGCCAGGTAGTATGCAGCAGCAGCTGCAGTAGGAAGGAAGAACAAATATGTGATACCAGAGCGGAACCATGCGGCAACGCCTGCGGACATCAGAGGATTACCACCAACACAGAAAACCAGAACGAAGGCAGTGGCAACGATCCAAGGAAACCAGACCAGAGCACCAACAGCGAACCATTGACTGACAAACACTTCACCCGTTGTGCGCACGCGGAATTGGATCATGGTCCAGATCGCGATCAAGGCGTATGCCATGAGCAGAGCAGGCCAGATCATTGTTGGGAATTCCATCCAAGGCACACCAGTACCGTAACCGCCAAGAATGGCGACTGTGCCGACAGCAATTAGGAAATTCCAAGCATGACCTGCAGCAAGAATGATTCCCGAAGCACGATTTTCTTGACGAGTAAGACGAGCGATCAACCAAATCAAGACACCGAAGGCAGCTTGGCAGCCCCATCCGTAGACCAGAGTAGAAATGTGAGCCGCAAACACACGACCTTGTGTGAACCATGCGCAGCCATCCATGAATTCAGGGCTGACCATTTTCGCGGTGGCAATGATGCCGAGTAGCAAAGAGACAGCGAGCCAGGCAGCTCCGCTGGTGAAAAAGAACATCACCGGATGACGCAGCGAGCGGTCGATGGCCGTGCGCAAAATGGCGTCTTGTTCTGCAGATTGTTTAGTTTCTTGTGACATCGTGAGAAAAAATTACCAGTTGAAAAAAGAGATTAGTTCGGAGCTTTGAGGTCAGATGCTTGTAAAGCAGGAGCACCTACTTCACCGCGGAAGGCTTTCACTTGATCAGGAGTGACGGCAGAAGCTTTATTGCCAAAGGAATTACGAACGTAGGTGAGAACAGCTGAGAGTTGCTCATCGGACAAGTGAGCCACAGCCATCATCGGAGCAGGCAGATTGTAATCAACTCCTTTTACCTTGATCGGACCACCAAGACCACGTAGTGCGATGCGGATTGGATTTTCAACAGGACCAACAACCCATTCCGAACCAGCGAGTGGCGGAGCGAGTCCAGGAACGCCATTGCCATCGGCACCGTGGCAAGCTTGGCAAAGCGCATACTCGGCCTTACCTTTCTCCATGACGGCAGGATCGATCGGAGCATTGGCATCGGTTTCAACGATCTCAACAGGTGCAGCATTTTTCGCGGCCTCAGCAAGTGCTTTGGCTGTCGGAGATTCGGGAATCACCTGCTCGGGTTTCTCCACGGCAGCAGGTTTGCTAGCAGCGAGAGTTTTTCCGAGAACTGAATAGACATCGGCAGGCTTGACTTGAACGGTTTTACCGGGCTCAACTTCCTTATAAGAGAGCAAAGCGGCTTGTTCCGACTTCACTGCCGCGATATTTTCATAACGCGCCACGGCAGCAACATCCTCCAGAGTAGAAGGAGCCTTGCGGTTCACCAGAGCGATCACACCGAGTGCAATGCCGAAGAGAGCAAAAACGGCGAGGGCCCAGAAAAAGGCTTTGAAACGAACGATTGGGTTGTCTTGTGACGGGTCCATGATGAAAAGTGGTAAAGTGAAAATTAGTTAGAGAGATTCGCGGACTCAAGAATGCGAGGATCGCGATGTGGGTAGAGAGAGTGCTGACCAAGAGCGCGAAGCAAGAAAAACACGAAACCAGCACCGATAGTGATGAAAGCGAGAATATCCCCCACCCATGCACCTTGAATCGTAACGCTGATGTCACCGAACGTTTTGTGATCGATGTTTCCAAGCGAAATACCACGCTCAGGGATCACAATAAGATACATGTCGAGGATGTGCACCAAGAGCATGTAAACTGCTACGGCGCTGAGCAAATGAGGCTTTTTCTTGAGCCACTGTTGCAACAAGATCACGAAAGGAACGACGAAGTGCAGAATGACCAGAGCGATGCTGGCGATGTTCCAGCCTTCGGTATTACGGATCAAGAAATACTTGGTTTCCTCGGTGATGTTCGCATACCAGATCAAGAAAAACTGCGAGAATGTTACGTAGGCCCAGAACACCGTGAAGGCGAAAAGCAATTTGCCCATGATATGGAAATGCTCTTGGGAGACAACGTTCTTGAGGTAACCCGAACGACGCAGCAGGTAAGTGGTGATGATGATTACGCCCATGGAGTTAATGGCGCAACCTGCGAAGATATACACACCATACATGGTCGAGAACCAGGTGTAGTCCATGCCTTTCAACCAATCGAACGCAGCAAAAGTCACGGTCAATGCGAGAATTGGCAAGAAAGCAGCAGCGCGACGACGAGCGGTGAAAAGATGCACGGTACCAGGATTCGGATCGGTGTCCTGAGCGGTAGATAGTTTGCGCAAACGATAGATCACGTAGCCAAGTCCCAAGAAGAACATGATCGTGCGGAAATACCAGAATGGCAAGTTCATGAACCAGTGTTTGTTGAACATCAAGTGATCAGTGTGATGCAAACGATCTGCCATGGTCGATGCCATGGGAACGGTTTCACCGGTGAAAATATAGCGAAAGCCATTGAGCACCCAGTTCCATGAACCTGCGAGCCATTCGCTGATCAGAGTCATGGTGGGGATGTCGCCACCCACTTTACGGTGCATGTTCATCCACTCATAAAGATACGACTGAACGCTGGGGAAAAGCAATGGAATCGCGAAAATGCTCAACCATGGAAACACCGAACCGACGTTCTCCATCACACGACGCACACTGGTGCCCCAGCCGCTGTTCGATACGTTGTGAAGCAATGTCCAGAAGCAACCACCTAGAGCCAGTGTAAAGAAATAGAACAACGCAAAAACCCAAGAATAGGAATAAGAGCCTTGTTGTGCTTTGGGAGCAAAGAACAGAAAATAAACGCTCAACAGACTGCCAATCACCATGACCGCGAGAGCAATGGTTTTGGCCTTGGCGATTTTGGACTTGTCCAAGTGCTCGCCGTTGACGGGGATTTCGTGGGATGTGACGTGATGGGACATCGTGCTTAGAAATTTAAGGAAATTGGTTCGGGAAAATTATTGAATCGGCGCAGCGCCTTGTTGTTTCATGCCTGCTTCAAAGGCATCCTTGACGGACTCCAAAGGAACACTGCGAGACAGTTGCAGAGCGCGGATGTAGGCGATGATGGCCCAGCGATCGCGGACGGGGATGTTGTATCCGTAGCCAGACATGTTGCCTTTGCCCTTAGTGATGACTTCGAACAATCGGCCATCAGGATAGGTAGCTGCGGCATAAGGAGTGCCTGTGAGATTGGCAATCCCGGGAACTCCGTAGCGGGCTGTGATGCCAGCACCGTTTCCAGAAACACCGTGGCATGCAGAGCAATAGACATTGTAGCGTTCTTCACCGCGCTTGAGAAGCTCCACAGCGCTGGCTTCGGTCAATTTCAGCTCTTCTGGCATGCCCGTGCCGAAATAATCGCCGACGTGACCACTGAAATAATATCCAGCACCGCCAGAGAATTCATACTCGGGAATGCCACCAAGTTCATTGGCTCCATCGGCCTGGAAACCAAGTGGTGCGGTGTTTGCTACGGGCTGACGAGCTCCTTGGCCATCGGCGAAAAAGGCATCTTGTTTTTGTGCCTTGAGCACATCTTGGTCATCCATGTCTGGCAACAGACGGATCGGCGGCTCGCTGAACGTGTGGCCGCGATATTTGAAAATGCCTACCACAGAGACTGCGACGATGGCGTAGATAAGAAAAAAGTATTTCATGCGGAAAAGAAAAGTGTGGAATGATTAGGCAGGTTCCTCCTCGATGAGTTCGATGCTGGTGCCGCCGATTTCACCGAGGAAATCCTTG
>CANHKJ010000184.1 GCA_947460915.1 Verrucomicrobiia bacterium | reverse complement strand
CTACGTTGCATACACGGTCTATCTCATTCTGGGTGCTACTCAACACGACTCACTGCCCGTGTTTAGCAAGGTGATGTTTGAATTTGTCGTGCCAATTACTGTGGTAATGTTGCTCGCCCTTGTGGTTTTCGAGATCAAAAAAATCCGTAGTGAGAAAAAGTTGCTCGCATAGGCGTATAGATTGTCGAGTGCTAGCCATTTCCAATGTCAAGATGGCGACGGGAAAAACGGAAAAGTCTGGGGTTTTGGCTTGTCGCTGGTCGGGGTGGGGCGTAGCATGATCGCACAAACAAAATGATTGCGATGAAATCTTGGAAAATGTTGTTGATCTCTAGCATGATGTTCTGCGCTTGTCAGTCGGTGGACACGAAGGCGGACCGTCAGAAATTTCGTGACGCAGATGCAAACAGTGACGGCAAGCTGACTCTGGATGAAGCCAATCGCTATGAGCTGGCACGTGTTTTTTCAAGTGTTGACTTCGATAGCAGTGGGTCTGTATCGTGGAGTGAAGCCAAGGATATTGATCCCGATTTTCGCTATACAAAATTTCAGCAATATGATCGCAATCGCGACGGAAAGGTCGTGTTCAATGAGTTTTTTCAAGAGCAAGTAGCCAAGGGCAGTGTGCAGATGCGCTTCGAAGCTGCTGATTCCGACAAAGATGGTTTTGTGACCTTGAGCGAAGCAGATGCACGGGTGCACTTTTTGCAGTCGCAAGCGGGTGGAGTAATGGAATGATTTCGATTCCGGAAAATGTGGCGGTGCCGTTGCCGGACCTTGCGGAGGAAATGCGCATGGCATTTTCGACGTGTGGTTTGATGGCGCGGTCGAAGGATTTTGAATATCGGCCGCAGCAGCAAGATCTTGCCGTAGCGGTTGCTGAGGCGATGGTCGGCAGTAACTGTTTGCTCGCGGAGGCGGGCACGGGTGTGGGGAAATCGTTAGCCTATTTGCTGCCGGCTGCACGTTTTGCGCTAGAGTCGGGACGCAAGGCGGTGATCTCGACGCATACGATCAATTTGCAGGAGCAGTTGATTCGTAAAGACATCCCCATCGTTAGAAAAATTCTCCGCAATGATTTTCCTGCGGTGTTATTGAAGGGGCGATCGAATTATTTGTGCCCGGTGCGGTTGCGACGTGCGCGTGAGCAGTCGGCGGATCTTTTTACGAGCTCGGAGGACGATGAGCTCAATGCCATCGCCCGCTGGGCGGAGAGTACAACGGATGGGACGCTGAGCGGTATGGACTTTACGCCATCGCCGAAGGTGTGGTCGCAGGTGTGCAGTGATCCGCATATTTGCACGGCACGAACTTGTGGGCCGCGCGGGAATTGTTTCTTTCAGGAAGCGCGCAAGGCCGCAGCGGATGCTAAGATGGTGGTGGTGAATCACACCTTGTTTTTTGCATTATTAGGATCCGCGGACGATGTAGCGGAAGGCGATGGCGGCGCGATGAGTGGATTTTTGTTTCCGAACGACTTCGTAGTGCTCGATGAGGCGCATACGATCGAGCATGTGGCGGCATCGCAATTGGGGCTTCGATTGAGTCAAGCGGGGCTGAAATTTGACTTGTTGCGGCTGTATCATCCGCGAACGAAAAAAGGCTTACTGAAGAGCTATCGCAAGGCCTCGGCGATGATGGCAGTGGAAAAATTGCTGGAACAGGCAGATCATTTTTTTGAGAGCGTGGCAGATCAAGTGCGCTTTGGTGAATATTCGCGCGAGTTCCGTGTGCGTCGTCCTGGATTGGTAGAAAATAGCATCGCAGGTCCGTTGCGGGAGTTGTGGAGTGAAATTGATGAACTGGCACAAAATGTCGAAGGCGAGTCGAGCAAGGCTGAGCTGTTAGACGCTGCACAGAAATTGCGCGAGGTGCATGGCACGGTGCAGATCTTTCTTGATCAGCAGCAGGAGGGGAATGTCTATTGGGTAGAGCGCGGTGGGCGTGAGGAGATTCAGTATTCCTTGCATGCTGCGCCTGTGAATGTGGCGGAAGCTCTGCGTCGCTTGCTTTTCGCTCCTGGAAAAATTTGTATCATGGCAAGTGCCACTCTCGGGGTAGGGGACCCTTCCTTGCAATGGTTCAAGGGTCGCGTAGGAGCAGAGCATGTTCGGAGTCTAACGATTGGAAGTCCTTTTAACTACAAGGATCAGATGCAGGTGAAAATTTTCCGTGATATGCCTGAGCCCTCCGATCCAAAGTATGGGAAATCTTTGGCGATAGCTATTCGCATGGCTGTTGAGTTGAGCAAAGGTCGGGCCTTTGTGTTGTTTACCAGTTATCGAGCGATGAGGGATGTGGCCACCCAACTGGAATCGTTTTTTCGCAAAAAAGGTTGGCAATTGTTAGTGCAGGGAGCGGGGATGACGCGACATCGGATGATTGAGGAATTCCGCAGTGATTTGAGCAGTGTGTTATTTGGCACGGATAGTTTTTGGACAGGAGTGGACGTTCCTGGCGAGGCTTTGTCGAATGTGATCGTCACACGGTTGCCATTTGCGGTACCGGATCACCCGCTCACGCAGGCGCGGATTGAGGCGATCGAAGCGGAAGGAGGCAATGCATTCATGGAATATAGTGTACCTGAGGCGATTCTCAAATTGCGACAAGGCGTAGGTCGCTTGATCCGCACTGGCAAAGATCGCGGATATGTGCACATTTTGGACAATAGAATTCTCACGAAACGCTACGGGAAAAATTTCCTTCAAGCTCTGCCCGATGCTCCGGTAGAAGAGGTGTTCTTGGAGCAACGGTGATTTTTTCCGTTAGGTGAAAAGTTTCACTGAAGTCAATCCACCATCGGGGCGCAGGGTTTGTCCTGTCATGAAGCGACTCGCGTCACTGAGTAGGAACTCGACTATTTGGGCCACATCATCAGCATTGCCGATGCGTTGCAAGGGATGACGTTTGGCCGAGGCCGCGCGCTTGGCATCATCGGAGAGGAGCGAACCTGCTAGAGGCGTATCCGTTAAGGATGGTGCGATGATATTGACGCGAATCAAGGGTGCCCATTCGGCCGCGAGGCTACGCGCTAGAGCCTCAAGCGCACCTTTCGCGGCGGCGATGGATGCATGGAAGGGCATTCCTTGATCGACGGCTACCGAAGAAAACAGCACAACCGATGCATCTTGCGAGGCTTTGAGCGCGGGCAGTGCCGATTGCAATGCGTGCACTGCACCTAACAGATTGACATGAATGTCTTTGATGAAATCTGCTAGATTGAGGCGATGAAAGGGCTTGAGTGTGATACTTCCAGGAAAATACACGAAGCCATCGAGCTTATCGGGCCAAGTGAGCGGTGCGGGGTCGAGGGCATCAAAAAACTGCGTAGGAATCCCGAGTTGTTGCAAGATTTCCGGACGGCGTGTCGCAGCGTAGAGTGAATGACCGTTTTGACGCAATCGAGCGACTGATGCTTGTCCAATGCCTGATGTTCCTCCGATGATTGCATAGTGTTTTCCCATGAGACAAAGTCACGCAGAAATGTGAAAGGTCAAGTCACTGGGTGGGGGAAATTTGGAAAAACGGTAAAACGACATCACGATGCCGCGCGTTCCAATTGCTTACGGCGGAAGGCCGTGGGTGATGTGCCTGTGATGCGTGCGAATGAGCGATTGAACTGCGAGAGTGATTGATAACCAATTTGGTAGGCGATTTCTGAAACGCGAACCTCGGGACCCAACAGTTCGCGCTTCGCCCATTCAATGCGGCAGCGATTGATATAATCCGTCAAGGTGAGATCTGTGCTGTCTTTGAATAATCGACAGAAATGCGACTCGGATAGACCTGCGACGCGGGCGATCTCACCAAGAGGGAGTGCCTGATCCAAGTGCGAATGAATGTATTTTTTCGCCTTAGCAATGGCTGCGGGCTCAGAGCCTTGATCGATGATCGAGAGTTGCTCAGTATAAAAGGAGAGTTGTTCCGCAAAACTAGACAGCAGTGTGATCATGCTCTGATAGCGTTGTGGCTCGATGGCTCTGGTTTGAAAGTAAGCGGCACGCAAAAGCTCGACCTCGGCTGCGGGGATGGTTTTCTTGCCAAGTAAGGCTAAAACATCTTCGAAAGTATGAGTATCGGGTGTGCGTGAAAAAACCTGACCAGTTTTTAAATACGCAATAGTAGAGGCCCCAAGCTTGATCGGCACGGCGGAGGCGTAGAGACCGGCAAAGCAATGGCAGGTGGCCGGGCCATTGACATCTGCATGTTTCATCAAGCGAGCATTGACGTCGATGCAGGCATGGCAAGCGCTTTTGCAGAGGTTGATTTTTTCACAAAAAGGACTTCGATTGATCGCTTGATCATCGAGACACCAACTATCGGTATCCGCGCCCACAAGACGCAAAGGTAGGCCTGTAGCTGCGCGAAAAGCTTCTTGATAAATCGTGTATCTCTCCGAGTGCAACAGTCGCTCAAAAAGCGAATGCTGGAATGATTTATGAGAGTTGTTTTGTGGTAACGTATTCTCTCCGTGTGACATCTGCGGAATCATAGCGGGGCGAATTGGATTTTTCAATCAAAGAACTCCGATTTTTCAGAGAAATTGCAATCAGCGCAATCGATATCAATGAACTAAGAGGCATCAACACGGCTGCAAGTAGCGGATTCATCTGTCCCATCAATGATAATGACACCACTATGACATTGTATATGAGTGCGAACAAAAAGACATGACGTACCCCCTGGGCCCGTGCTTTTGCCGTTGAAAAGAGCTGAGGTAGGAAGGAAAGACCTGATCCGAGGGTGTAAAAGTCCGATTTTGATTCTAGCAACGAGCGATCTGTGACGGGAGTTCCCGTGACGTAAGCAGCATCAAAGGCGAGTGAATCGTTTGCTCCGTCGCCCATGTATAAGGTGTTGCGAGAGTCGATTTTGCGCACAGACGCAGCTTTTTCTTCAGGCAAAAGACCTCCATGTGCCTGATCTTCCGAAATGCCAAGTTGCTTGGCGATTTTGGCTACCTTTTCACGATGATCACCAGAAAAAATGTGCAACATGATGCCGTCAGCGCGCAACGAAGCTAATGCGGCGACGGCAGATGGCCGCAAGGCGTCCTCGAACGCAAAACGGGCGATGCATTTGCCATTGCGACATAGTTCGGTGCTCTGTCCTTCCGTAATATGCTCTGCGCTCTTCCATCCAGGGCGGCCTAGCGACCAGCAAACGTCATCGCTCTTCCATTCGATCCCTTGTCCCGCGGTTTCTAAGACCGAATGCTCACTGGCAGCGCGTAGGAGTTTTTGCCCACGAGTACCCAATGTCTCTAACAAAGTGCGTGAAACAGGATGGAGGGAGCCATGCGTCAGTATGGCCAACGCCCTCGCACTATCCTCGTCGAGATCTTGCACGGCGCAAGGATTGCTCAGGAGTGGTCGCTCCAAGGTCAAGGTTCCAGTTTTATCAAAAATGATGTGTTTGACCTTGCGAATGCGCGACCAGAAGGTGGTCGAACGCAGAAAGACACCCCAATGTTGGAGTCGTGTCGCCGCTAGATCATCGGCTAGCGGAATGGCTACACCGAGGGCACAGGGGCAAGATACCACAAATACTGAAATCATAACTTGCAGCCCGCGGATCCATTCGTGGTGAAATGCGTGCCATGCAAAGCCCGCGATCCCTATGATTACAATCGCTGCAAGCCAATACCGCAACAAGGTATCGAGAAATGCATGACCACGCTCCGCAACTGGAGGCGCGGTGAGGCGTGCCAAAAGTGAATCAAGCCACTGCTCAGATGCCTGCACGATCACTGGCGAGCGACTCAGCAAAATTGCCCCTGCTGGTAGTCTTGATCCTACCGCAAAATTGACAGCATCAGCCTCACCATTGATCCATTCTAACGAAAAAGAAGCGTCACTGGATTGCACCATGGATGCCACTGGATTGGCTTGCCCAGGCCGCAGGCTGAATTGTGTATCGGCTTTAATCTCATCCAAACTCACGGCTGGCAAATCATCGCGTGTGGCATCGAACGCTTTGGGCACGGGTTGTTGCCGCACCAAACGCTTGCGATTTCTCTCCACCGCCGATGTTTGCAAGGCCCTGCCGAGAAGCATCAGGAAAACAAACATCGCTACGAAGTCAAAATACAGGAGTCCCTCCGCATCCATCAACCAGCCAATGATCGAGCCAATATACGCGGCGATGAGTCCCAGCGCGATCGGTAAATCGATGTGTACGGTAGCGATTTGCTAAGCTCGCCAAGCTTTTTTCATGAACCACGTGCCGCCCACCAGTAGTGCGAAAGTGGCAGAGAGAAATGTGATGAGGCGAAACAAATCGGCGAACATGAAATCGCGCGGCATGCCACAATAAGTCGGCAGAGAAAACGCCATCGCATTCAAGGCGAAGGCCCCGCACAAGCCCATGCGCGCCATCAGTTTTTGCTGTTCACCAT
>CANHKJ010000183.1 GCA_947460915.1 Verrucomicrobiia bacterium | reverse complement strand
GGTGTGCGGCGGTGCCTACGAAGGAGCAAAGCAGAACCCCGACCTCACGTGGGTCTGCGGCGGAGCCTACGAAGGAGCAAAGCAGAACCCCGACATGACGTGGGTGTGCGGCGGTGCCTACGAAGGAGCAAAGCAGAACCCCGACCTCACGTGGGTCTGCGGCGGAGCCTACGAAGGAGCAAAGCAGAACCCCGACCTCACGTGGGTCTGCGGCGGAGCCTACGAAGGAGCAAAGCAGAACCCCGACTTGACGTGGGTGTGCGGCGGAGCCTACGAAGGAGCAAAGCAGAACCCCGACCTCACGTGGGTGTGCGGCGGAGCCTATGACGGTGCAAAGCAGAACCCCGACCTGACGTGGGTCGTCGGCTGGAAAAAGCTGCATAACAAGTCGGAGCAGAGCAACCGCTAACGCGGTGCCTGTCCTCAAACGTTATGCCAAGAAATTGAAGACCTACAACCAGTCGAGGACTTGCGGCGAATGTGGAAGACAAAGGGACAGACCCTTTGTGTAATTCATGCAACAGAGGTGCTCGATGCCTCGGTTTTAGGTGGAATCATCTTTTGTTGAGCGGCAGGGATTTTTTCCACTTGGGGTAGTTTTTTTCGAGAAGGTTTTCGGCCCAGTTGCCATACCAGGCGTAGCCGTTGCGGCGTTCGTGGCCGAGCTCGGCGTAGGTTTTGAGGGGGATGCCGTCGCGATCGCAGAAGAGTGGTTGTTGGGTTTTGAGGTCGTAGAAGCGGGCCCAGAGGCGAGGGGCTTTGCGGTCCTTGACGACGGCGCGGTCTTTTTTGCCATCTTTGTTTTTGATTTCCTCGATGCGAATGTCGTGGAGCGCGTGATCTGTGAACCAAGCAACGGCGGCCTCGATGGCGCTGATGATTTCGGGCGATGGCTCATCGATGCTCATCAAAAGGCGGGTGATGCCGACGGACTCGGAGCCGCTGAGGGAGGGGAGTTCGTAGGAGCGGGCGAGTGCGGGCTTGAAGTTGGCTTCATCGTGCTGAGCGCACCAGACGGTGGGTTTGCCATCGATGATGATTTGGCAGCGGAGGATGCATTGGATGCCTTGATCGAAGGCGCTACGGGCCTTCTTGCGCTGTTGGTCGTTGAGGAATTGGTATTGAGGGTGCGTTTGAGGGTCGGCGATCTCGCGAAGGAATTCGAGGAGTCGGACCATGGAGCCATCGTTGAAGGTAATGTGCCGGTGGTATTTGTCGCCGGGAGGATGGAACTGGGGCCAGCCGCCATTGCGGTATTGGGCGCGGTGGATGTAGTCGAGTCCGCGGATAAAGGCTTTTTCGTAGGCGGGAGAGGCTTGGGCCTGGTGGAGACGGGCGAGGAAGCGGAGTTCATCGGTGGTGGCGCCGTTGTCGAAGGTTGGGTCGATTTTTTCGGGATCGCCGGTGTAGGCTTTGCCGGCGGTGTTGGTGTTTTTGGGCCAAGCGCCGCGTGGGCTTTGGTAGGAGAGAATGATGGTGGCGGCTTGGGTGGCGGCTTTGCTGGCGAACCAGGAATCGGGCTGCTTGAGGAGATCGGCGACTTTGTTTTTTTCCGCGAACAGCGAAGTTGTTAGAAGGAAAAATAAGAGAGAGTGTCGGAGAAATTGGTTCATGGACGGAGAATAGTTTGGTGAGGTGGGATGTCAAGAATCGGAAGAATTTGTCGGATTTTGGTGTAAATGGCATGGATTTTGCATCAATTTTTTGAAAAATGAGATTCTTTTAAAAATACAGGCGTGTTTTATGATTGACAGCATTCTCCGCGTCGGTAGTTTTGTGTCATATGAAACGTATCGTTTTCGCGTTGGCACTGCTGCCGGGCTTGGTGTTTGGGATTGAATCACCAGGCACGCAGGAGCATTTGGATGGCTTGAAGAAGGCCGCACTGAAGATTGATCAGGCGGTGGCGAATTTCTATCGTCAGCAAAAATTGCCGGTGCCGAAGGTGACCGACGATGCGACGTTTTTGCGTCGTGCCTTCTTGGTGAGTGTGGGACGGATTCCGACGATGGAAGAAGGTCGTGCGTTTTTGGAGATCGATGAGCCAACGAAGCGTGAAGAATTGGTAGCGTATTTGTTGAGCTCGAAGGGGCACGCCAGCCACATGAGCAACTGGGCGTTTGATTTGTTGCGCTTGGCAGATGGTCGCATTGGCAGCACGGCGAACAATGAGCCTTATCGCAACTGGGTGCGCACGGCGATGGAGGAGAATATGCCGTGGGACAAGTTTGTGAATCAGCTCCTCTCCTCAGAGGGTGATGGCTGGGATCAAAAATCGGCAGCAGTTGGCTACTATACACGTGACCGCGGCATGCCATTGGATAACCTAGCGAACTCGATGCGGATTTTCTTGGGCTCCAAAATGGAGTGCGCCCAGTGCCATGATGATCCATTCGGCACGACCGAGCGTCATGATTTCTATCAGCTCGCAGCTTTCACCAATGGTCAGGACACTCTGAAGCAGCAGCACATGTCCAAACTTTGGCGCGAGTTGCAAGACGATCGCACCGAGCGTGGTCAAGAATACTCCATTGCGCAAATCATCTGGGATCGTGTTTACGGCATGAGTCTCTCGGGCGGCGGCACGGGACGGATTTCTCTGCCGTCGGATTACCAATACCGCGATGCTGAGCCAGGTGAAATGGTGGCTGCCAGAACACCATTTGGCAAAGGTGTGCGCATGTCTGACAAAAAAGATCAAGATGATGGACGCCAGCAGATGGCCGAGTGGGTGACGCAGAAAAACGGCGAGCAGTTCCCCTCGGTGATTGCGAACCGCATGTGGAAGCGCATTATGGGCAAAGGATTCTATGAGCCCGTGGACGAGTTCATTCCTTCCAAAGAAACGCAATCGCCAGAATTGATGATGCACTTGGTTCAGACGATGATGGATTTGAAATACAATCTGCGCGACTTCCAGCACGTGCTGATGCTGACCCGCACCTTCCAGTTTGCGACCAACCCGAATCCCTCTACGGTAGAAACGGGTGATGACTTCCATGGTCGCAAGATCGAGCGTCTCTCCTCGGAACAAATCTGGGATTCATTGATTACCTTGGCTGGCGGTGACCCAGACAAGAAGCCCATGCGCACTTTGGACGATCGCATTTATTTCGGTGGTCGCCCCGTATTGGTTGGCAAGAAGTCGATGTCTCAGCTTTCCAAAGAAGTGCTCGCTTTGAACTCAGAGCAGGAATTGCGCACGTATTTCACCAAGTTTGTCGCTGAAGTAAAAAGCGGTGGTGGTGGCGGTGGCGGTGGCGACATGAACATGATGAAACAAGTGCAGACCTACAACAATGATGCACAAGTGCGGGCATCGGAACTGCCTTCTCCGGCACCGCGTTCGCATTTCTTGTATTTGTTCGGTCAATCTGAGCGCGATGTGGTCGAGGCAGCCAGCCGTGAGCCTAACGTTGGGCAGGTGCTCTCACTGATGAATGGCTTTGTGCAACGTCAATTGGTGAATAATCCTGATGCGCACATCTACAAAGGCTTGAAGGGCGTGAAGACCGACGAGGAAAAAATTCGCCGCATTTACGTTGCGATTCTCAATCGTCCCCCAAGCGATGAGGAAATGGGCTGGATGAAAGAGGAGATCAAAGCCTCTGGTGAGGCAGGCCTTCGCAACATCGTGTCTGCACTGGTCATGTCCTCGGAATTCCTCTTCCTTCAATAATTTTTTATCTTCTAACCGATTTTCTATTCGAACCATAACATTTTTTGATCATGAATCCTTTTTCCAAACCTGACGAATTCACAAGACGCCAATTTCTCTCGAACGCAGCCCGCACCTACCTCGGCGTGCACCTTTTCCCCATGGTGGGAGTTGGCATTGCTGAGGCGGCACCTGCGAGTGCGGCGCAAGTGGCCAAGGCCAAACACGTTATTTATTTGTATATGTCGGGCGGTATGAGTCACATCGACACCTTCGACACCAAGCCGAAGAAAAAAGAGGTGATGGGCAAAACGGAGGCGATTGCCTCCAGTGCGGATGACATCATGGTCGGTCACTATCTCCCGCAAACGGCGAAGGTGATGGACAAAGTGGCGGTGATCAACTCGATGACATCGATTCAAGGCGCACACGAGCAAGGTGCTTATGTGATGCACACCAGCTACAATCTGCGTGGCACGATCAAGCATCCATCGCTCGGCTCTTGGGTGATGAAATTGGGTGGCCGCATCAACGAAGAGATCCCCGGTTTTGTTTCGATCGATACCCCAGCGGATCATTCGGGCGGTGGCTTTTTCGGAGCAAAGTATGCTGCTGCGCCAATTGGCAGCCCGACGGAAGGCTTGCAGGACTCGCATCGCGTAGGCGAAGTGAGCAAGCAAGATTTTGATCGTCGCTTGAGCCTTGCGGACCGCCTCAACAAGCAGTTTCACGGTCGCTATGCCAACGCGGATGTGCAGGCCTACCAAGATCTCTATCAGGAAGCGATCAAACTGATGAATTCCAAGGATTTGAAGGCATTCAATCTGAACGAAGAATCAGCCGAAACCAAAAAACTTTATGGCACGAGCCGCTTTGCTCAAGGCTGCTTGCTGGCGCGTCGATTGGTCGAACACGGTGTGCGCTTCGTAGAAGTGCAACTGGGTGGCTGGGATACCCACTATGACAACTTCACCGCAGTAGAAGGCCGATGCAAGGAGTTTGACCAAGCGTATGCTGCATTGATTACGGACCTGGAGAAACGTGGAAAACTTCAGGATACCCTCGTGGTAGTGGCGACAGAATTTGGTCGTACGCCAGAGATCAAGACCGAGCACAAGGACGGTCGCGATCACCATCCAAGCGCCTACACCTGTCTTTTGGCTGGTGGTGGCATCAAGGGTGGATACAAACACGGTGAGACGGATCCAAGTGGCAATAAGGTGAAGAAAGATCCAGTCACGGTGCAAGATTTCAACGCGACAATTGCGAAGGCTCTGGGCTTGCCTCATGAGTTAGTGATTATGTCGCCGAGTAAGCGTCCCTTCAAGATCGCTGACAAAGGCATGCCTGTCGACAGCGTGTTCGCATAAGCTTTTTGCGAAAGAGATTTGGAGGCCCTTGCGCATGTGATGTGCAAGGGCTTCTTTTTGCAGTAGACGATCAGGGGTGGACGCGTTGTTCGTGCTGGACGACGCATCTTTTGCCTTTGATCTCGGTAAGCAGATGGCCCTCCTCGATGAGGCGGGCTGCTTGCGTGGCAGAACCGCATGGTGTTTTCTCACTGAGCAATCCTTTGTCTAGGATGACCCTCCAGTAGGGAGCGATCGGTGTGAGTTGAGCGGTGATTTGCTCTTCGGCAGTGCCGGCGATGATATTGTAAAAAATGCCGCACATCAATGCACAGCACAAATCAGCATCGTAGCGCTGAGCGAGGCGTTTTCGCAGCTCAGGCATGGTGATCAAGTGGCCAGCTGGAATCTTTTGAATTTCTGCAGCAAGCAACAATGGGGTGGGCAGGAGCATTTTTCCGCGCCCTCTGGGGTCCTCCACAAAGGAATGTTGCATATCAGGACGCAGCTGGGTGGACCATGGTTTGCGGCTGGTTTTCATGGGGGTAAAAATGTGTTAGGCTAAGTGATCAGGGCTTTACGAGCGACTTGAGCTCACGGCGGTCAATTTCGCGTAGCATTTTGAGCATGAAGTCTTCTTTGGCACCATCGCCACCGGTGAATTTGATCATGATCTCGTCTTCCATGGGGACATTGAGTTCATGATTGTCGCCTTCGATTTTTTTGGCGAGTACTTTTTCACCGCCAGCGCGTTTGATCTCGAAGCCTTGCGATTTGGCGATCTCGTCACTGGCGAGAAGTCCGCGAATCAACTTGATCATGGTAGAGCCATAATAAATCTCTAACAAAACCTCTTCTTGTCCTGATTTGTTTTTGTAGAGTTTTTTGACGACCTTCCCGCCACCAAGGTAACCTGGAACATCTTCGGTTTTCATGTCATCCGTGGTCCAGCCTTCGGGGGCATCGGGCAGGGTGGAGCCTACTTGAGTGGACTGTTGTTTTTCGATGAGGGCTTTTGCTTGGTCGAGTGCTGTGGCGGCTTCTTTGATTTTTCCGGCACGGTATTCTTTCACGGCTTCACGCAAGATGTCTTCAAAAGGCTCAGGCTGTTTGTTCTGCGCATGGAGAGGACTTATCATGGAGCAGGCAGCAATGGTCAGTGCAAGGGAGTGTTTCATATTCATTACATGTAGCGTAGTGGCCGCTGGTGTCAAGCAGATTCGGATGATTTGAGAAGTAGGCGGGGGGCATCAAGAGGGAGTGTTCTGATTCAAGGGCTCGAAGACTTTATAAGAAAAGTAGCGCTCCATGCTAGTGTCATTCCATACGGATGGAATGGATAAACATGCGCTAAAGAATAGTCAGTGGAACTTGGCTGGCAAGGAGAGAAGCGGGAAGCCCCTCGGCGTTTTACTTGACTTCGTTGAGAGGCTTGGTCATAGGCTGTGCATGAGTATTCCTGCATGGATGCGGCTTTTTCACCAGCGTTGGTATGCAGCGCGGGGAAAAGGAGTGCGCAGCTATCAGCGAGCATTT
>CANHKJ010000182.1 GCA_947460915.1 Verrucomicrobiia bacterium | reverse complement strand
TCGATCTCGAAGGCTTTTTTTCCTGCGGGAACTTTCCCTTGCGTCATCAACCAAAATGAGTTGTTTGTGCCCTCGGCAGCAGCGTATCGATAGCGACACTCAAAGTATCCATACTGAAAATGGCGCTTGGTCCAGATGTTGCCCGAGGTCCAATCATTGCCGCCGCGTTTCTCTTTGCGATTGATCAATTTTAGTATGCCGTCTTTCACTACGGCATTCTCGCGCCAGCGACTGCTCAGGATGTGTGTGCTCGCAGAATTTTGTGAAATCCATTGTTCATCGAGTTTTGCATCGGCGTAATCAAATTCATCACTCCACTGCAATGTCCACTTCTCGGGACCTCCCGGGAGTATCGACGTTGCAGACTGCTTCACTTGTGCGTGGGATAAAACTGTGCCTAACAGAAGTGAGGCAAGACTTGCAGAAGCAGGAAAACGAATCATCATAGTAATACGCCAGAAATGGACTCATTTTGTCGGAGAAATCGTCTGACGAGACCATTGTGAAATGGTTCAATCCCTCCATGCGGATCGAGGGGGAAATATGCTAGGAATGTCTGCACTCTTGTCCGATTTTGGTAATCTGATTTGCGTTGAGGTGATTTTTTTGACACCAGATGTCACTCGATCATTGATCCAAGCTTAGCGATTGGCGTTTACAAAGATCAACCTTCCCGCGTGTGGGACAAACCCATAAGTCCAACACTGCGGGAAGGTTCCCGTTAGGGAATTGCTTCATGTTTGATGAAATTGATGAAAGATTTGCGGGCTATCGCGCAAGAGTTGCATTGATTGTAATAGTTGCAACATTTCCGACGGTGACGCTAGCGCCTTGGCCTGACTCAGCGATCGCTGTAGGCATTGATATCAATTCCGCACTTCCGTTCTTCCATGCGAAAATCTTGAATTCTGTCTTCACTTTTCCGTCAGGTAAGTGAGTGGGAGTGAGCTCATAAGAATATCTTTTCCCGCGCAATTCCGTTTTCTTACCACTCTCGACGACGAGCGATTCTTTCTTTACCGGTGTTTGTTTCTCCTCAATCTTGACTGCAAGCTGCAACATCTCTGCGGCGTATGTGAATGGCATCGCAAAGAACAAGCTGAGTATGGCATGGAATTTGATCATCGCTAAGGAAAAACCACGAGTGAATCATTTTGTCTATCAGTTTCTGCGACGACGCCGCAACAACGCAAGGCTGCCGAGCAAGCTGAGCAGTGTGGTGCTGGTTTCGGGAACAGGAGCGAAGCTTAGTTGATAGTTATTTCCGCTTTGAGCAAAAGTGTGCGTATAGCCAACTTTATCGTAGCCGGTCACACCAGCAAGCGTGAACCCCGTGGTGGTGACATTTTCGAAGATCGTGTAGGTGTTAGAGTAATCAAAGCCGCTGAGCAAGGTGAGTGCCAAGGTCGCATTGGCAGTGCCTTGGAGCCAATCACCCGCGGAGCTGAAGCTGATGATATCGCTATTGCCGCTACCTGTGGTGCCAAGTTCGAATGCGATGTCCGAGCCGCTCGCAAAGTTGAGAGCTCCGCCTGTGGCGACATCAAATGTCAATGTGCCTGGACTAGCTCCTGGAGCCAGTGTGCCGTTAGCGCCAATGTTGAGAATTTTTGAGCCGATTTCTACGGTGCCAAGACCTTTCAATGTTTGCGCAGTGCTGGCTCCGACGGTAGCGCTGGAAGTGACTCCTGTGACGTTAAATTTCGAGCCACTATGTACGTTGATAATCGCAGATTCCGCGATACTACCGCTACCTGTAAGAGCCAAGGTGCCGCCGGAAATGGTGGTATTTCCGGTGTAGGTATTGGCGCCTGAGAGAGTGAGTTTAGCTGTGCCAGATTTCTCCAACTCAATCTTCCCAGTAATGATACCTGTATAATTTTCTCGGCCCCCAAAGGCACTTGCCGTGAGGCCGAACGTTTGATCGGTAGTCGTATTGACTGTTAAAGTACTGAGAGAGCCTGAACTATTCGTTAGCTCGTTGGCATTCCAGTCACGTTGCGTATCGGTATTCGTATTCATGACTGCCAATCCAGCCACTTCTTGGCTTTGACCATTCATGTCAAACTTGGCATTGGCTCCAGAGCCGCCGAACTGTAGCACAGTGCCGGTAGGCAGTCGATTGTCTCCACCTGCGAGGCGGGTTACGCCGGCAATCAACTGGGTATTGCCACCGTAGGTGCTGACGCCGGAGAGTTCAGTGATGGTGGTGGCATTGCCTGCTCCGCTGGTGTTGTTTTGATTTTCGTTGCGGATGACAGCGGTGAAAGTGTTAGACCCATCGTCGATCGCACCAGAAATCACGAGTGTCGCGTTTTTTCTCGCCCCCATGCGGCTTAAATCAGCCCCGAGAATGACGTTGCCAGCCCACTCGTTGGTTCCACTTACAGATTGCAAACCGCCTAAGAAAGCACCAGTGCCACTTGCACGCCCACCACCACTGGTAGTAATGGTTTTACCACTAACGGTGATGCCACCATTCAAGGCCAATTGAGCACCAGAATTCACAGTTACCTCTGAGCCGCCGATCGCAGTGGCCGATACAATCTGCAATTCGCCACCAGATACGGTAGTTAGACCTGCGTAGCTGTTTATGCCACCGAGAATTTGTGTACTTGCTCCCGATTTTATTAGAGTGAGCCCAGTTGTTCCTCCCGAGATGTTTTTTACATAGGTGCGGGTCACGCCGTCGCCAACATTTAAAGTTAGGCTGGACACACCCGCATGCAGAACCAGATCTTGGCCAGTTACCGCGTCCCCGATTAAGCCACCGAAAGTAGGAGTGTTGATGCTGGCAAGATCGAGCGTGCCGATACCGGCAGTATCGAATGCGCTATTTTGCATCGCCAAGTTGTGCGTGAGCTTCAATGTGCCGCCGGTGACTTTGGTGTTGCCGGTGAAAGTGTTGGCATTCGAAAGCTCCCACGTGCTGGTGTTACTCTTAGTGATTGTTTGAGGCCCTGATATGCTGCCAGAGATGAGATTGCCTGTACTTGTACCATCTAGCACGAGAGAGTTGGCTGATCCACCTGTGCGGGTGATGGCGCCGCTGATGAGAATATTAGCTGTTGTGGGATTCAGTGTCATGGCTCCATCTCCTCCTACTCCAGCACTCAAAGTTAAACCCTCAAATTCCAGGGTGGGTGTCCCAGTGTTTACATTCCCCCCAGCGAGGACATTCATCTTGGTGTTGCCCATTGTGGCAATGCCCATCGTGTGTGTCATGGCGGCACCACTTGTGGCCCGATTCACGATCACATTGGCACCCGCCCCCGCAACGCTGCCAAAGTTCAAGACATAAGCGTTAGCACTCGTGTCCGTAGCCAAATCTAATGAACCGAAGCTGCTACCTGATGACAAAGTGACAATCTGTCCGGCATTGCCCATGGCAGCAGTATGTGCAGCCACCACAGTGCCGCCGTTGATGGCAAAACCATTAGTGTTGCCAAATGATGTATTGGCTGCGTTGATGATCAAGGTTCCAACACCAGCTTTAATTAGACCTGAAGCTGCGGCAGAATTGGTGAATGATCCGTTTAATTGCACTGCGCTATTCACTGTGATAGTACGCGCTGTTGCTCCCAAATCCATGTTGTTGGTGAAAGTGAGCTTACCATCGTTGGTAGTATCTCCAAGGCCAGCATTTCCCGTGAAGGTTACTGCATTTCCGATGCTACGTGCGGTGGCACCGTCGGATGAAAGCGTGCCACCGTTGAAAGTAAGTGTGCCTGTGCCGATGGCACTTGAAGTAATAGTGCCCACGGGATCTACCCCCAACTGCAAAATGCCCTGAGTGAGAACTGTGGGGCCGCCATACGTGTTCGCACCACTGAGCTTAAGAGTGCCAGCACCTGTTTTGGTAAGCGAGAGATTGTTTTCATTGCTTCCCGCACCGCCAAGAACTCCGTTAAAAGTGTTCGTGCCTGAGGCGATGGCAAGCGTGAGGACAGAGTTGTTCGTTGCATGCGCTCCGACGACATTGCCACCGGTTCCAGTCGCGGTTAGACCAGCGAGAGTCTGGTTGCGGGCGGTGGTCGCATCGCCAAGGATCAGTTTCCCTGAAGTTGAGACGTCTCCCAGAACCACCGCACTTGCGATGGCTAACCGGTCATTTCCTCCAGAAATCGTAATACTGCCGTTCTTAATGTTGGTGCCACCTGTGTGCGTGTTAACTCCATTCAGGGTTAGATTTCCTGAGCCTCCCTTGGTCAAACCGACTAAACCGCTGCCGTTTTCGATGATGCCATCGTAGACGGAATTCGACGATTGATTCACGGTGAGAGTCGAGGTACTTGACGCTATGCTATTGGTAATTTTTCCATTGATGGAGTTTGTAGCCGTGTCCTGCAAAACAGCCACTGTCTGACTAAAACTAGCGAGGTCGAAGGTCGCGGCGTCAGTTACAGAGTTTGCTGAATCGACATCCAGCGTAGTTCCGGTGGGTAAGGCATTGTCTTTGCCAATGCGGAGGATGCCCCGGACGATGTTAGTATTACCGGAGTATGTGTTGGTGGTCGATGGGTTCAGTAGCACAACACCTGTACCGCTCTGACCAGAGATAGTCAAAGCACTTCCACTACCATTCACAATAGTGCCTGTAACGGTTAACGTATTTCCCGCTGTGGCTCCTACCCTAGCCGAGGAATCGCCAATCGTTATCTGTCCTGCCCATGTGCCGCCGCCTGTTCCGGCCCGGAGTGCGCCAATTGATGTTGTAGAGATTCCTGCGCCAATGATAGTTACCGATTCACCGCTGCTGATGGTAACTCCGCCAGCAACTTCTAAGGTGCCGCCGGAAGATACAGTGTTCGTTCCACCTGTAGCGCCGAGGGCATTGGTATGTTGAAGGCTGAGCGTGAAGCCAGAAGTTACTGCCGTATTTCCCGCAAAAGAGTTGTTGCCTGCGAGCGTCAATGTGCCTGATCCATTTGTGAACCCCAAAGCAGCGCCTCCAAACGATACATTTGAGGAACCAGTCCCAGATACCGAACCATTTATCACGACGTTTCCACCGCGATAGTTCATTGTAGCTCCGTTTAGATTAATGCCATTGTTGACTGTTAAAGTTCCTCCATAGGCGCCGACGGAATTGCTGGCGTTGAGGGTAAGAATCCCAGTGTCACCGATATTTCCGATCGTCACATTTCCTGCTGCGCCCGTCAGTTGTCCGTTTGCTGCGGCATTAAGATTGAGGGCCAAATTTTGTAACGTGGTGGCAGTGGATCCGTCGCTACCGAGGCGCACAATGTAGTTGGTTCCCGTGCCCGCTCCCACAAAAAAAGCCCCACGCGAGCCATTTATCCAAGTCACTGTCGAAGCTGTCCCGGCGTCATTTGCGGGGGATGACCAAGTATTGGCAGTCCACCAATCATACGTGGCTCCATCCGTCACTCCGAAACCACTAGCAGTGCTGTTTGTGTCGAAGATGTCAGCTTGAACGTATGTGGCGAGAGTCAGTGATATGGCCGTGAGGATAGCTGACTGGCGGAATGGATGAAATTTAGGCTTCATGTTATTTGGGGCTGAGTGGTGAGCAAATTTGCCTTCGGGCACATGGGGGGAATGTAGACAACGTGGGAGAGATTACGGTTGTGTGACGGTGGCACGTAGGAAGCCTTTGTCGGGGAGTTCGTTGGAGGTTCCTAGGCTGAAGCTGCGGTATTCGTAATCACCACTGCTGAGAGCGGGGAGATCGGTTACGATGGTTGAGGGCACGTTGACAACAGTGGTGCTGAAATCTGCTAGATCGAGGGGGGCGAGGACATTGTAGTTGATTCCAGCAATGGTGCTGCTGAGTGGCGAAGCTGCAAATGCGGGAGCTCCCGTGCGGACGGCGATGGAGAGGATGAGCTCTTTGTTCGCATCGACATCAGCATCGCTATCGGTGAGGAATGAGAAGGTTTTGGGGGGATTGGTGGCGCTGAGAGGATCACCATCGAAGGCAAATTCAGCGAGGTTGTTTTGACCGTCGCCATCTGGGGCGGCGGTGGCGTTGTCCGACAAATTCGCCACTGTGCCCCAAGATCCTGTGCTCGTGTTCCAATAGTAGGTGGCGGCTTGCGAGGCTTGGGTAAAAGCAACGGCAAGGAGCGTGCCGAGGTAGCGGGTATGGCGAGGTTTCATAGGGATTGTTTGTGATGCTTCTATAGAAGCACGGGATTGGTAGTGGGCAGCTATACACGACTCATTGTGGCGAAAACTGACGATATTTTATCAAAAAAAATGATTTTGCCCCTAATTTCTTGGTTTTCGCAGCGATTCAATCGCGGCACAGAATCATCGACTCATTCGCCGGGAGAAAGCCTAAAATCGAGCGCAATCTGCCTTGTTTCCTTACGCAGATGAATAATTCCCGTATCGAATTCTGAGCGCAGAAAGGGACTTTTTATGCTCAGTTTTGGGTGTAAATCGAGGGGTATGCCATTGATTTCCGTGAGTCCTTTGAAGTTTATCTGGAAGGAAAAATCATCACCATAGAGCGAACGATAGCGCAGCATGGTTGGTTCTTTTTTCGGCACAAGGGGGAGGATTCTGCGTTCGAATTC